>NZ_JAHRFA010000047.1:0-54778 GCF_020883045.1 Microcoleus sp. CAWBG58
TCAAGTTAGCATTACTCAACTCAGCAGAAATCAAGTTAGCATTAATCAAATTAGCATTGGCGAGATTGATATCAAGGAGATTTGCCTTGTTCAAATCGACACCGCTCAAGTCAACCCCAGCAAAGTGTCTTTCTCCACTGGTATATCTTCTAAGTAATTCTTCAGCGTTCATAAATTATCTAGTCAATGAGTTTAACTTTTGAATTATAGTACAATCATCCTCTGACCTGACTCCTCTCGAAACAGAAGTATGATGAATATTCAAACGGAGGGTATATCTGTTTTCAGTAAGGTTTAGCATTCATTGATGTGTACAATTATCATTTCGGATAGTTCCATCTGGCATGATAGTTTTGCATAAAATCGTATCTTCAAACCCTTTTCCCATGAGCCTAACTCTGTTTGTCATCAGACTAGGCTCTGGTTGAACCCTCATTAGATTAGCGTGGGTGAGATTTGAACTATCAAAGGAAGTTTCGTCCACGATCGCACCAATAAATTAATATTACCCAAAGTCAGGACACGGCAGTTCCGTTTCCCTACAATTAATCGGGCGATCGTTACATCTGGTGCGATCGCGATAGATTATTTTGCGGCGCAAGAAACGGCATTGCCGTCTCCTCCGTTGCTTAACAGTCAACCGTCAACCGCCAACCATCAACAATCAACTGACTAAAACTGAGATTTAGGCGCTACTCCGTCGCACAGACGCCGATCGCGATCGCTCACATTAGGATTAGTTCTGAGATAATCCCCCACCCAATCGCAGCCCCTCACCAGCAAATCATCAAGATCCAAATTCCACAAAATTACCCGGTTATCCTTGCTAGCAGAAGCCAGAATTTTCCCATCCGGGCTAAAACTCAAGCCCATCACACTATCCTTGTGACCGGTCAAAGTTTTCAGCAACGTCCCGCTGCGGCTCCACAACTTCACCTTATGATCGTAACTGCCCGAAGCAACCAACAAACCGTCCGGGCTAAAACCCACGCTAGTCACGCTGTCGCTAGAACCCTTCAGCAGCGTCGCTACCAAAGTTCCGTCCACCTTCCACAGCTTCACCGAATTGTCGTAACCAGCCGAAGCCAGCATTTTGCTATCAGGGCTAAAAGCAACCCCCAACACAAAACTATTGTGAGCCCCTTCAAAAGTCCTCAGCAAACCACCGTCCCGATTCCACACTTTGACAGTACCGTCATCGCTTGCAGAAGCCAACATCGTACCGTCAGGACTGAATGTCACCCCAGTCACCCAGCCTTTGTGTCCCGTCAAAGTCTTAATCAACCTGCCGTGTCTCGTCCAGAGTTTCACAGTCTTGTCCTTGCTCGCCGAAGCGATAATCTCGCTGTCAGGGCTAAAATTCACGCTCATCACGCTGTCGCCGTGTCCTTCGAGGGTAAACAGCACAGAAGGCGAACACGGGAATAGCGGCGCCGAAGGACAAGGGAGACTATTACTCGTCGCATCTTTGTTCAGACTCCAGACTTTCACCGTTTTGTCGTAACTCCCAGAAACCAGTAGCTGTCCGTCGGGGCTGAAATTGACGCTGGCGACTCTCTGAGTGTGTCCTTCCAAGGTTTCGAGCAAAATCCCCGTGCGGCTCCAGAGTTTGATAGTTTTGTCCGTAGAAGCAGAAGCCAGCTTTTGACCGTCGGGGCTGAAAATAACGCTTTGCACCCGGTTTTGGTGTCCGTCGAGGGTTTTGAGCGGCACATCATCGAGCCGCCAAAGTCGGACTGTTTTGTCAAAACTTGCTGAAGCCAAAGTTTTGCCATCCGGGCTAAAACTTACCTGAGTAACTCGATCGGCGTGTCCCTCAAAAGTTCTGAGCAAACGACTGTCCGGTTTAATATTGCTAGCATCCGTTGGGCGTTTGTCGCCAACACCAGCCAGACTCCAGAGTTTGACAGTCCCGTCTGCGCTTCCAGAAGCAAGTGTTTTACCGTCGGGGGAGTAACTGACACCAAATACCCACTTGCTGTGTCCCCGCAAAGTTGTTAGCAGTTCGCCCTTATTTGCCTTGGCTGATTTTTTTCGGGCTGGGTATTTTATGGCAGCGATGCTCCAGATTTTGACCGTTTTGTCTTCACCGGCACTGGCGAGCGTTTCACCGTCGGGGGAAAAACTGACCGTGTAAACTTTGGAGGGTTTTTTGTTTTCGCTGTGCCACAAATTAGCGATTAACCTGCCGTCAGCATTCCACAGTTTTACAGTGCCGTCATCGCTCGCCGCAGCGATGATTTTACCATCGCGGCTGAAGCTGATCCAATTTATGGGAGCTGGTTGTGCGATCGTTTGCAGCAACGTACCGTCGGTTTTCCAAATTTTGATAGTTTTGTCTGTGGATGCGCTGGCGATCGTTTGGCCGTCCGGGCTAAAAGCAACGGTGGTAACGCTATTAGTATGTCCCGTTAAAGTGGTCAGCAAAGTGCCGTCTGTTTGCCAAATTTTGACAGTTTTATCTAAACTTGCCGAGGCGATCGTTTTATTGTCGGGACTGAAAGTGACACAGGAGACGCTGTTAGTGTGTCCTTTGAAAGTAGCCAGCAAACTGCCGTCGCGCCGCCAAAGTTTCACGGTTTTATCTACGCTAGCAGAAGCTATTGTTTGACCGTCTGGACTGAAAGCCAAACCCCAAACTACGTCACCGTGTCCCTCCAAACGGTTGCGTTCTTTGACGCCATAAACTGCTTGCTGGAGGGCAGCAGCAATCAGAATTTCCGTGTCTTTGAGAGTGTGCATTTCTTTGGAGCGTTCTATCTGTCTCCACTTTTTACCCGCTCTCAAACTTTCTAGCATGGCGTCAAATTTGTTGTTTGAGAAATAAAGAGCTTCAGAAGCTGCTGTGAGGGTACTAATTTCGGCTCGCTGAGTTTGAGCGACAGCTAGCTGTTTTTGACCGACTGCCCGCCACCAAAAGTTGACGGCGGCGATCGTGGAACTCGTTAGCAATAGGACGCCGATAACTGCTACTCCTAGCATTTGTTTGAGAAAAGTATTGGCTCGGTAGAGCTGTGCTTGACTCATCTTTTTGTCGGCTTCTGCTTTGTGGAGTCTGGCTTCTAAGCCAAATCTTTGGCGGATCGGCCGCACTAAATAGTCGTGTACCAATTGATAGCGGTCTTCGGGCGATTCCCGCAGCAGAAATAGCAAACCGTGACCGACTAAAATGTCTAAAATCAAGTCGAGGTTGTCGGTTTTCTTTTGTCCGCTTTCTGGTTCTTTTGCGAACTGTCGCTGTAGGGAAATTCTTCCTCTGCTGCCGATCGCCAATAATTCACTTTCGCCCCCATCTGCCGGCTGCTGGCCTGTCACTAAGGACAGTTCGTGTTTGGTTTTAATCAGCCGAACGCCTCTTTCATCCGTCAGGGAAAACAATATTTTCCAAGCTGCATCTTCGTTAACTAGGCCGCAGTCAGAGATCACTCCTTCGAGCGATCGCTTCACTAATTCTGCTTTGGGATTGGCGCCCAATTGCTGGTATTGTGCTAGAGTTGTAATACCTTCTTCTTGCAGTTGCGCTCCCACTACCTGCAATTCGATCGGTCTCACTTCTTGCAGTTCGTCTGCTAAATCTTCCACGAAGGCATCGATCAGTGCCGGTTCTAAATAATATTCTGCCCGTTTCGTTAAGTGTCCGATCACAGCCCGCGCGTCTTTCATTGAAAAACTGCGTAGTTGGTAGCGGATGCTTTTGTCGAGAATATTATTGTTAATGGCGTCGAGATCGGGGAAGCGATCGCAGTCGAGCAAATAGTGCAAGTAATCTTCGCGCAAGCACAGAATTATCTTGACATAAGGTAGGTTCAAAAACAATCGCAAAAAGTTATAAAAAAGTTGTCTTTGTGCCACCGAAGTCGAAACAAAGAAAAATTCTTCAAATTGGTCGAAAATCAGCACAGTTAACAAATTATTTGTGGCATTTTCGCGTAACTGCTCTATAATAAAAGAAGAAGTTTCCGAGCCGCGTTCTGGAGAAATAGAGCAACTGCTTTTGTGGATTTCCTTTAGTCCTTGAGCGATTAATTGCGTTTCATCTTCGGCTTGTTTGTCGTACAGCGCTCCGTTCAAAGCGTTTTCTAATTCCACCAGCCAGTCGGTGTAAACTTTGATAACTACTGGCAAGGCATCGCGTGCGCCCGGAGTAATATTTTTCAAAGCAGGTACTAAGCCGGCGTTGACTAGAGAACTTTTTCCGACTCCGCTGGGCCCGTGAATAATAGTTAATTTATGATCGTCCCTGCTAATTCTTTCGAGCAATTTATTGATATCTTTTTGGCGGGAATAAGCTGTCATTTCCGCTGCGATCGCAGCTTGATTTTGAGCTGAGGGGCTCGAAGGATTGACAGCTTGACGCTGCTGTTGCAATTGGCTGGCTCCGATAAAAGCTCTAAATCCGTATTGATACTCGATCGATCGCTGGGTTTTTTTAATCCGGAAAGCTTTGAGATACTCTCCCTGCTCGAAATAAACCGCTTGGAGTTCTGTCAAAATATCGATGTAAAGTCGGGGATCGTACTTGGGTTCGCTTTGATTTTGAGCTAACTCCAAAGAATGAACCGCCGCTTCCCACTGGCCTAGCTCCCGCAAACTTCGGGCTAAGAGTAAAAGATACGAACTGCGATCGGATTTGGGATGTTGGATTTTAGATTTGGGATCGTTACTGAACTCGTTAGTACCCACGAATTCTGGATAATTTCCCGCAAATCCCAATCTCAAATCTTCAATCAACAATCTTAAATCATTAGGTGTTTGATCCAAAATCGCCAAAGCCAACTCGGCTAGCTGGCGGGCTTGAGTCCACCTGGACTCTTGCAGGGCAACTTCAGCCAAAAACCCGTAATCTTGAGCTAATTGGCTGGGAGTACCGTAGGTGAAGTGCAACTGCAAAGAATTTTCAGCTAATGCTTGCAACTCTCCCCAAGCTTTGAGGCGTTGCAGTACCTCTCCGAGGTGTGCTGTCACCTCAGCTACCAATTCTGGGCGATCGGCAAGGGAGAAAGCGTTTCTAGATTGTTCCAGGCTAATCCAAGCTTGTTCCCAGTGGTGGCGGTTGGCTACCGGATTTCTGGCTGCTTGCAATCTGTGACACAGGGCTATGTGAAATAGCACTATGCCTTCTCTCTCTAAAAATAGGATGTTGGGGACAGGATTCGACAATGATGAGCAGAGGGTCGATCGATTTTCGGCATATTCCCAGTTTGCCAGTTCCCAGTTGCCGGTTTGCTGCTGCCAAAATATTAAGCTTTCTTGGTAATGAATTAATGCTGTTTCGGTTTGGTCGCTGACATAGTAATCTCGACCCAGAACGAATTGCAGGCTGGCTTTCAGGGCGGGTTCTAATTCTTGACCGCGATTGTGTAAATCTCTTAAAGCTAATTCTAGTTCTCGGCGCGACAAAGAGCCGATCGCCAAATCGAGGGTATTGCCCGGACTCAAAGGCGAATACGAGTGGACATCTAATTGTCGTCCGTTTTGGAGTTGAGAGTTAAAGGTGAGAAAGCGTTCTCCGGAGCTAATTTGATGCTCCTGGGCTGGTTTTTCCCAGTCGGTTTCGCAGGTGCAAAAACCTGGTCGGGTGCCTGCTGTACTGCTGCCGAGTTCTTGATTTATTTCGCCTACTTTAAATATAGTATCGGCTTGCTGTGCCAAGAAATTAATTAATTCGTCAACAGCCATTTCAAATTTAATGGTGGCGGCGGCCCAACTTTTGAAATCCGGGGCCAGACGAATCATTTTGGTCACAATGTCATCTGTTACCCACAAAATCACCGGACAGGAAAAATTTTTGCGAAATTCATCTCGCACTTGATTGGTAGAGGCCATCAATTCGTCGATCGCTACTACTGTTTCTAAACCAAATACCATCAAAGCTGAGGCAGAACCTACAGCCGAAGCCCCGTTCTGAAGCGTGTTTGCCTGGAGGGTAGTGTAAAGGGTTTTGACGGATGCTGGCAGGACGAGATCTTGAATTGGAACTGCGGACATTTCTCGCAGCCGCTGCGCTATGTGCTGCCGCAACTGCTCGTAGTTGCAGCGCACCAAAATTAGCGAAAATTGCTGCTGAGACATGGCGATGGATCTTACCAGAGTTTTGAGCGATCGCTCGTTGTAGCTGGCGGTTTCTTGTTGTTTAAGTAGATCGGTCATGCGTGCACCCCTTTTGCAGAAATCAATTACCTAACGATTGCCGATCGTGACGGAAACAGTATCTACTTAGAGATGCCCGTATCGGTCTGGCGCTTTATATCTGTAGGAATACGTAGTTTTTCGTACTTCTCCTATGAATACTTACATAGTCATCAGGTTTAATCTAAAAACATCATAGCTCCCAATCTCAGAGAATGGGAAACTTGACAATAAAAATTAAACCTAGATCAAATATTTTTTAGTCAGCTACAGATAAAATCCTCCATTCATAAATATCAGACAGCTAAATGTATCGATAATACCAGCGACTAGCTATTAGTAAACAATAGGTATATCTGTAGCATATATTTGGAAAAAAGAAAAAAACTCGTCATGGATGCTCGCTCCAGACTAGGAGCAACGGATCAATACATACCTACCTACATGGTCTGGCATGGGAGATATGACAGTTGAGGTTGGGGAAATGTATTGTGTGGTGACAAATATTTATGGGGCAATTATATGCGCGGCGTAAAAACCGCATTTAAGAGAAATCAGCCAGTGGGAAAAACCGCTGACTGCGTGCTTATTGGATTGTAGAAATTGGGAGTTTTGAACGGTAAATTTTAAGTTAAATAGTTTCCAATTTACTCGTCGCTAACGGATCTTAGAGTCGAAGAATGCGATCTCAAAAATCCCAACTATTCTTGGTGATTTCGTTGCTGCCACTCCTGATATTTTCTGGTTTCTGCTAGGGCTGGATTGATGCCAAACCAGCGACCTTCTTGATCTCGGTATTCAAAGACAAACATACTTCGCAACAAGATTTGAGATTCTTCTTCGCCGGTTACACTTTGTCGGTTGACGACTTGAAACAACAATTCCCATTCCGTGTCATTGATGGCTCCCAAAAGGTCATCGCGATATTCTTGAATGACGCTTTCGAGGCATTCGCGAGAGAAGGGGGGATCTTCATGTTGCAAACAGCTATACAAAAGCATCAGTAGATTGCGAACATGGCCACCGCTAATCCGGCAAAGCCTGTCTAAAGTTTCGGGAGAGTCAAAGACTTTGGAAATCAAATCGATGCGTTGGGCGGGAGCGACTGTGGGGAAAGCTCTAGCCAATACGAGCTGGCGCAGCAGTGCCATTCCTTCGATATGATCGTCGCCCGATCGCCTCAGCACGGGTACCATCGGCATCACCTTGGGTTTGACTCCAAATCGACTGGCGAGACGGCCAAAGTCGTTGGAAAAAATCAAAGTCAGGGGAATGGTGTAGACGACGTGGCAATTGAGTTTTTTCAACTGTTCGCCGCGGTCTAAAAACAGGTATTCTGGCTGGGTGCGTCCGCTGGGTTTGAGGGAGGCGTCGAGGCGATCGAGATTGTCAACGATGACTGCGAGGCCTTTTTTGCCTTGTTGCTTGAGTTCGGCATTAGCTCTGTCGAGGAGTTCTTCGTTGATCGACTGCAAGATGCTGTTGGTGCGGGGTTCGAGATATTGCCTGAGTTGCGATCGCAGTTTGGGAGAATCTTTAGTTTTAGCAGTAACTCGAGCAATGCCTATAGATAACTCAGCTTCCGCTGACAAATCTATGGGAGTCTGCAAAAATTCTGCCACTTCTGCAAACAGATTGGTAAAGTAGCTCGGTCTGAGTTTAATTCTGGCGGATTCCATCGTTTCGCTGACTTGGCGGGCTATGCTCAGCAAAATATCGCTGATGTCTACATCGCCCATGTCTAAGTCTTGGGAAGACTCGAAGTAGACGACGCAAAAACCATCTTGCTCTAGCTCAGCTTTGAGTCGAAACAATTCGGTAGATTTGCCACAGCCGATATGCCCTGTAAATAGCTGACAGGTTGGCTCGTCGGGGGAGATGCGGGTGATGGTTCGCTGTAAAGATTCAATGATTTTGCCACCCCGCACAGAACCAAAATCGATGTAGTATTGATAATCTCCTGGGTCTCCCGCGACAAGGGTCTTGCTCGGGTTGCAGGCTTTATAAAATCTGTCTAATTCGAGTGCGATCACAATTGAAGCCGGCTAAAAGTTAAAAGAGTTAATCGAAAGTCTAAACTTTCTTTCGTTGAGTTTAGTTTGATTTATCACACTTTGCCGTGTGGGGTAATGCCCTAAATACCTAAACAACCTCTATCTGCTAATGAACCGGACGGCGCGGGAATTTGGAATTTTTAATTAAGAAATTTTAATTATCTAACTGAACCAGTGAATTTACGGATATTTGCCCTGCTTATGGGTAATTTCGCGGGGATCTGGGTGAACTACTCATCGTCAGGCGGGATACCGCTATGACGGGAGCTTCCAACTTCAAGCGGAACAGCATCCAGCAAGACCGAAATCTTACCAGGTTGACTTACATTCCGTCCATTGGCAGTAGCACTTCCAATGCCAAAATCCGCAAGGCTTCATCTCTAATATTCTTCGCCGCGTTCACGTCTCTATCGTTACGGCTATGACACTTAGGACAATCCCAATGACGAAGATTCAAAGGCATGGATGATACCTTGTGGAGACAATTATTGCAAGTCTTAGAGCTAGGAAAAAAGCGGTCTACCTCGATGTAGACCTTACCTAGTATCTGGGCCTTGTACTTTAACATTGTTCCAAACATTCCCCATCCAGCATCGCTAATAGCTTTTGCTAGATAGTGATTGCATACCATACCTTTGATGTTGAGATTTTCTACTGCAATAACTTGGTTTTCGTCTACTATCTTGCGGGACAGCAAGTTCCGAAAATCTTCGCGCACTCTTTTGATTTTTGAATGAACTTTGGCTACTAATTTTTTAGCCTTTTGTCTGGTGTTACTCCCCTTTTGTTTTTGATTTAGTTTCTGTTGTTTACGCTTCAGATTCCGGCTATGCTTCTTGAGATGTTTGGGGTTGACATACTTGCTGCCATCACTGGTAACACAGAAATCGTTCAGCCCAACGTCTAAACCTATGGCCTTGCCCGACGCATCACTTTCAGGGGTTTCTTGTCCACGATCTACTGAGATTGAGGCATAGTATTTACCATCAGTATTTTGAGAAATAGTAACGGTTTTGATGGTGCCCTCTAGCGGTCGATGAATCCGACAATGTACCTCACCGACGATCGGCAGCTTGATGAAACTATCGCCTACTTTAACATTCTGAGGGTAACTAACAGACTGTCTTCCATGCTTAGATTTGAAGCTCGGAAAACCTGCTCGCTTATCAAAGAAGTTTTTGTAGGCAGTAGATAGATTTAGCGCCACTACTTGAAGTGATTGAGAATAAGCTGACTTTAACCAAGTATATTCTTTTTTGAGGCTTGGAAGCAATCCTTGTATTGCACCTCTACTCAGTCCTTTGCCAGTATCTTTATAGGTTTGCTGGCATAGATTCAAGCTGTAATTCCAGAACCAACGACAACAACCTCTCATCACCCGCAAAATACCTGTGCTGCTCGGCTGTTGGGTAGATTCGGAATTTATAGTTTTGATACATTATCGGCAATCCACATCTCTGCTAATATATCAGAAATGCTAGGAAAATACAAGAAATTTGCGATACCCTGAACCCAACGACTGCGTTTATCCGCTCGCCTAGTCGAAGGGCAAGCAGATAAACTCCGCCGAAGGTTTCGCTGGGTACAACTCACGCGCCTTTCATCCCCTATTAACTGACTACGGTATAGTGGGGGAATTCTCGTCTGTCTAGTTAAATTGTCAAGAAGTAGATGGCTAGTTTTGGAGCGGTTTCTCAAAAAGAGTTAGGGCGCAGGCGCGAAGAGTTGCGGCGGCAGCGTCGTGCTCGATCGGCAGCCCTGCTGTGGCAAATGCTGGCAGCGAGCGCGATGGCCGGGGGTTTGCTGTGGTGGATTGCACAGCCGGCTTGGTTGATTGCTCGATCGGAACAAGTGAAGGTGGAGGGCAATCAGTGGCTGTCGGACAAGGCGGTGCGCTCTTTGGTGCCGCTATCTTACCCGCAGTCGCTGTGGGGAATTCAACCCCAGGCCCTGGCCCAAAAGCTGGAGTTAACTGGGCCGATCGCCAAAGCGAAGGTGACTCGCAACTTGTTTCCACCTTCTTTGACAATAGAAGTGTCAGAAAGGCTGCCGGTGGCGGTGGCGCAGCCGACTGCGGTGTTGAAATCTAGCGACAAGGACAAGGTGGGGTGGCTGGATGCTCGCGGAGGTTGGATGCCGTCGGAGAGTTATACTGCTGTGCGATCGGACAATAGTTCGATCGCACCGGTCAGCCCTCAGGGAACCGGGCCCCAGCATTCTTTGCCAACTTTAAAAGTCATCGGGCCTTTGGAACAGTATCGAGCCTCGTGGCCGAAGTTTTACCAAGGACTCAGCGGCTTGACTGTGAAAGTGTCTGAGATAGACTGGCAAAACCCAAATAACTTGATCTTGAAAACAGAGATCGGTACGGTACACTTAGGGCCGTACAGTTCCAAGACTATCGAGCAGCTTAAAGTTTTAGACCGAATGCGACAATTGCCAAAACAGCTAGATTCAAGCAAAATAGCCTACATTGACTTGAGAAATCCTGCTGCCCCGATCGTCCACTTGCCAGAACCCCCTCCTAGTTTGGAAAGTTCAACTCCTGCACCAACTCCGGATCAGAATTGAGCCTGCGTCTGCCAAAGGTAAAAGGTATCGTCGTCGATCGACAATCAGAATTTTTACCAAAAAATGGGGTCTAAAGCCCCGTGCTTTGAGCATCGGCTTTTGCTATAGTTATAGCGGTTGAAAATCCCATTGTGGTGGCTTGTTAAGACTCCTTGAACCAGAAAGCAGAGTTTATATCTGCAAAATATTGGGTAGCGAAAGCCAAGAAAAACATAGCTAAGGGAAATAAGTAAGTACCCAAAGAAACAAAAGCCATCATTAATTTAATCTAACAGTACCTCGCGGGCACTAGGAATCTGCCTCGTTCGAGGGAAAGCATGGGGAGAAGACTGCCTCTACTATAAAAGGGAAGCCTGATATAGCAAGCCGACTTCTGTGAACCATGAATTAGAATCCCCGTCCGCGACGGTCGGGGAGTATGTCAACTCTGGGTATCAATACGCAAGACTGGAAATAAGGACACTTTTTTGATACCGATCCGCATCGGAAAAAAAATTCATAACTTTGGGTTCGATCCGATGCGTTACGGGCTAGTCTCCATTTTTTTCATTTTGCCTTGCGTAGAAGTGCCTTGTGCACAAGCACCTAGATGGGGTATGCAAGCTATGGGCGAGCAGCAGCGGCCAAATCCGAGATTGCTAACATTGAGCCTCGACCAGTGTTAGTTTTTCGCGCAACATTAGCATATAGTTGATGGTGAATTGGCGTTTAGTTTAGTTAAAAAGCTGTAATCTACTATCCCAGACTCTCATGAACCTTAATAATAGTCAGGGGTCTGACCAAGACAGTCCCCCTTCGGAAGAAGTAAAAAATTTTCCGGTGGCCTTAGATTCCGCCAATCCGTTTAGACGCAAGTCTGGTTATGTAAATGTAGATAGTATTGATATCGATCCTATGGTCAATCCCAAAGACATAATGCCCAGCAGTGCCGCCAAAATCAAAGTAATTGGCGTTGGCGGTGGTGGCGGCAATGCCGTTAACCGGATGATTGCTAGCGAGGTTTCTGGTGTCGAGTTTTGGTGCGTGAATACGGATTCCCAAGCTCTGGTGCTCTCTAATGCTCCGAAACGCTTGCAAGTCGGACAAAAGTTGACGCGCGGTTTGGGCGCGGGCGGCAATCCGGCGATCGGACAAAAGGCTGCTGAAGAGTCTCGCGACGAAGTTGCTAATGCTTTGAATCACGCCGATTTGGTGTTTATCACGGCCGGCATGGGTGGCGGTACGGGCACGGGCGCGGCTCCGATTGTCGCGGAAGTGGCTAAAGAAATGGGCGCTTTGACTGTGGGCATCGTAACCCGGCCTTTCACGTTTGAGGGACGGCGGCGCACCAGCCAAGCTGAAGAAGGAATCGCCGCTTTGCAAAGCCGGGTGGATACGCTGATCGTGATTCCTAACGACAAGCTGCTGTCGGTGATTTCGGAACAAATGCCCGTACAAGAGGCTTTCCGAGTTGCTGACGATATCCTGCGCCAAGGGGTTCAGGGTATTTCTGACATCATTACAATTCCCGGTTTGGTGAATGTTGACTTTGCTGACGTGCGCGCTGTAATGGCGGATGCGGGTTCGGCTTTGATGGGTATCGGTGTGGGATCGGGCAAGTCGCGGGCTAGGGAAGCTGCAATGCAGGCGATTTCTTCGCCGCTGCTGGAGGCTTCCTCGATCGAGGGCGCTAGAGGTGTAGTGTTTAACATCACTGGCGGTACAGATATGACGCTGCATGAAGTTAATGCGGCGGCTGAGACGATTTACGAAGTTGTCGATCCGAATGCCAATATTATTTTTGGAGCGGTGATTGATGAGCGGCTTCAGGGCGAAATTAAGATTACTGTGATCGCTACTGGTTTTTCGGGGGAAATGATCTCATCGTCTCAGGCTTCGCGCACGCAAAATGTTAATGCTCCTTGGCGGGCTGCGACTGTGCCGGTGACTCCTGCTCAACAGCCGCAGGATGCGAAAGCGAAACCGCCCCAGGATTTTGGATTGGATATTCCTGAGTTTTTGCGTAACCGTCGCCCAAAATGATTTTAGATTTTAGATTTTGGATTGGGGATGAGGATGGCGGATTCGCTCTAAAATCTTCTATCTACAAAATCTAAAATCTATGTAGATAGATTTTGGATTAGGGATTAGGGATGGCGGATTCGATCTAAAATCTACAATCAGCAATCTAAAAAATCTAAAATCTATAGCCTTTCTCAAAAAAGTGAGGTATGCCCGCAAGCCCAATGCTCTTCTGCCCATGAGTACCTCCAGAAATCTGAGAAAGGCTATAAAATCTCTAGGGTTTGTCCGGGTTCGGGTTCGAGTAGCTGGGTGGATAGTCCCGAATTGGCGAGTAAATCGCGAAATTCGGGGATGCTGCCGATCGACTTCACTAACATTGGTAAAATACCCGTGGCTCGGATATCTCCTGTGGTTGTAGGTACAAAAAACCGAGGTTTTAGGGTTTGGGCAAGTTTCAGGGCCTCAGCAGGGCCGATGATGATTTGTCCGAGGAAGGGGAAGATTTGACCGATGACGGGGGCGATCGCTACGTCTATGGTGTCTATTTTCTGTTTAACTTTTTCTAATGGCGGCAGATGCGGTTCGTAATAAAGAGTCTCGCCGCTGTTTAAATCTTTGAGTAAATAGCCGTTTTCTTCTTGTCCGGGCTGGATTTCGGCTCCGGGTACGGCGGTGATTTGTAATATTTCTTTAAATTTAGACTCTTGCCAATTTGCTAAAGATGTGATATTGGTGTAGCCTAAACTGCTGAGGACTTTGGCGGCGGTGGGTGAGGCGATCGCGGGAATGGTGCGATCGAGCTTTTCGAGTGTTGGTCTGTGACAGTGGTCGTCTAAGCCTTGGGAAATGAGGATAAGATCGATCGGCGGTAAGGTACTGGGCGTAAAGGCGACAGGCGTATTGTGGTAGGCGGTGAACAGCCAAGGCTGGCCGTAAAATACGAGGGGATCCACTAGCCAGGGATCGACTAAGATGGTTTGGCCTGCGATGTGGAAGATCCAGGAGTTGAGGTCGATGCGGGTGAGTTTCATAAGTGTTTGCAATAATTATTTACATTTATTTTAATCATAGCTAATTTGGTTGGTTGGGGATGTTTTACCTAAAGATTCAGCCACAGCCGAGACGCCTGTGCCACCTACAGATTCAACCACAGCCGAGACGCCTGTACCACCTACAGATTCAGCCACAGCCGAGACGCCTGTGCCACCTACAGATTCAACCACAGCCGAGACGCCTGTGCCACCTACAGATTTACTGTGACAGAAATGTTATAGTTCAGAATAATTGAATTATTAACGATGCAAGCTGGATCGAAATGGAAATCAACCAGAATCCGCTCGATTTTTTAACGATAAAAGTACAAGAAACTGTTGCTGAAACCCAAAACTTAGCGAACGAAATGGCTGCTAAAGTTCAAGAAAATGCAACTTTAGTAACGGCATGGGTACAATCGGCACCAAGTTCAATTGTGAGCGCAGGGGCGATCGCAACTGAAGAAGCTTTTAAAGTCGCGCACAACATCCGTTTTGAGAATCTGCCAAAAAATCTGCAATTAAAATTTGCTAGGGCTGGCGTGCGCGACGGAATGCGAGATGTTCAAGAAGCAGCAAAAGTATTTGAATCCATCCCCGCCCAAATTCGCGCCCAAGGCCCGGAAGCAATTCGCAACTTCTGTCAAGATAAAGATTGGAGTCACATCCAAGCCCGCGTGAATGGAGGCTCAAGCGAAGCTGCTAACGGGATTTTTGAATATTTTTGGGTGAATCGCGCCCGTGGTGGTGCAGACATGACTGCGGAAGAATTAGCAGTCGCCAAGCAAGTTTTAGCGGATGCTGCTTTTAAAGCAGCCGTTGCGGAAATCGTTGGGGCAGCACTTAAAGGGGCGATCGCGGCAGCCGTAATTGAGTTAGTATTTTCGATCTTAGAAAACTCGCTATTGTGCGTCGAAGGCAAAATGACTCAGTCAGAATTAGTCGAAAAAGTCGCCGCCGCCACTGCTAAAGCTGGTATTGCTGGTGGTATAATCACGGGAATTTTGTTAACACTTTGTACGATATTTCCCCCAATTGCTGGGGTTTTAGGTGCCGCAGCGGTGCCTTTGGCGGTTGCAGGTGTTGGTTTTATGGGAATTCGCGCCTGGGAAATTTTTTGTCATGGCGATCGACTATTTGGTATTACCCAACAAGCACAAAAATTTCTGGGAATGACTGAAGCGATCGTTGAAATCAAACCGCAACCATAAAATCTGATTAACGGTTCGTAGTGTGGACTTTAGTCCGCTCTCAAGCTGCGGACTAAAGTCCACACTACGAACAAATCTTATCGCAGTAGATCGACCGGACGTGAAATTACCTGAAAACTGCTGTAATTATGTCAGAAATTAAAAAATCAATGATACCAGTTGCAATGACGATCGCAGGATCTGATAGCGGTGGCGGGGCGGGGATTCAGGCGGATTTGCGAACGTTTGCATTTCACTGCGTGCACGGTACGAGTGCTCTGACTTGCGTGACGGCTCAAAATACTTTGGGGGTGACGCGAGTGGATGCTTTGTCTCCTGAGGCTGTAGCAGCTCAAATCCAGGCGGTGGTTGGGGATATTGGGGTGCAGGCTGCGAAGACTGGGATGCTGCTAAACCGGGAGATTATGGTGGCGGTGGCTGCACAGGTACAGAATTTAAATATAGGGAATTTGGTTGTCGATCCGGTGATGGTATCTCGATCGGGCGATCGACTGATTGACGACGGGGCGATCGCATTTTTGCGCGATAATTTGATTCCTTTGGCTGCTGTCGTAACTCCGAATCGCTTTGAGGCTGAGATTTTGAGCTCAAGAGAGATTGTTTCTTTAGATGATATGCGATCGTCCGCCCAGGAGATTTATCGATCGGGCGCGAAAGCTGTTTTAGTCAAAGGTGGCGGGATGGCGGGAGATTTGCGGGGAATTGATGTTTGGTTTGACGGTACGCGGCTGGATGTGTTGAAAACTGAAACGGTTGATACTAGGAATACTCACGGGACTGGTTGCACGTTGAGTGCTGCGATCGCTGCTAATCTAGCATTAGGTAAAGATTTGTTTACAGCAGTGACATTAGCTAAGAATTATGTTACTACTGCTCTAAAATATGCTTTAGATATTGGGGAAGGGCAAGGGCCTGTGGGGCATTTTTTCCCGCTTTTGCGGAAGGAAGAAGTCAATAGTCAGTAGTCATTAGTCATCTCATTACCCAAAAGAAAGATCGCAATCAAATAGGTTCGTAGTGAGGACTTCAGTCCGCAAGAAGAAGGACTAAAGTCCTCACTACGAACCGTTGTTATTACTGGTACAGTTGTTGAATTGTCTGCTTTTAGGCTGGGGAATGCAGGATGTCGATCGCAAGAAAGTTTGATTTGGTGAGGGTTTGGGGGTTTTGGGCAGCGAAGGCGAGCGAGTCAGCGCAGGAAGTGACAGTTTGCTGTAACTGCGATCGCCAGGAATTCCCTATTGTTAAATCATCGAATTTAACAATAGCCCCATGGAACTCCTCAACTACTACTTTCAAACATCTACTTCCTTCCAACCCTTATTCTATCAGGTAAAATTTGTAATTTGGTATAAAATCCTCCACCGCGACAGCCAAACATTGGCACTGATAGCACTCCCAAATAAATTGTAAACTCTTCCCTTCTCTTTCTTCCTTCGCGTTCTTTGCGCCTTCGCGGTTCGTTTAATTTCTCAATTTCTCAGGCTCTAGAGCGATCGCCACCAAATCTTCAATCTTCTTAATATTCGGATCGCCAGCTAAATAGCCAATACCTCGATGCAAGTGCAGGCGAAACTGTTGGGCGAGAGTTTCCTTGGACGTACCCAAATTATCTTGATGACACCGCTGCTTGAGAGCAATTATCAGAATATCAGCCATGTCGCCGCCAAAAACATCCCAGCTTAGTTCCACATTGCTGTCGCTCTTAATCGGTACTGGCGATGGTATGCTGGGTTCGGCGAGCGATCGGCAAAATCCCCACCTGCACAGGACGTTCCACCGATCGATTTTAGTCGATCGTTTGAGTTTAGATAGTTGCTCTTTGGCTGTTTGAGAGAGGCAGATGCGATCGACTGGTGGTTCCATATTTTTAACCCTAGGTTGATAAGACTACTAATTGACTCAAACGCTTCATAATTCTGAGAACAGTGTACAAATCATTACCCCGTCTGCGAATATCAAAAGGGTCAGACAAAGCATATAGAGGTACTTCTGCCTTCACCAATTTAACAAATATGAAACTTCCTCCAGCATTAATCAGACCGTAGCTGGGTTTATCTGGGTAAGGGTTACATAGCATATAAGCAAGGATTTGTGCAAGTCCTTCTTCAATAGAAAATCCTGCTTTTTTGGATTCGATCACCATCACCCAGAATTGGTCTCTTAATACTAAGGTATCCATCTTGCCTCGGATGATAGTTCCCTCATCTTCGCTGACAATTTCTACAGATGTTTCTGCTTTTACATAAAATGGTGCTAAGTAAAAATCTCCAATAAAAAGCATCGGATCTAGTACAGACATCCGAATCACATTTTCTAGCAAAGGCGGGTAATTTAGCAGGTTAATATAACCTGCTTTTACTTTGTCTAGAAGTTGCTTGTCTAAGTCAGTTAGTTCGGGGAGTTCGTCTTGCCATTCGCGAAAAAATTGCTCATCTTCAACTAACTGAATGCCAAATTGATCGATGAGATCGCGGAGGTTTACGGCTTGTGGTGGTAGGATATTTACCATAGATTTTACCAAAAATAACCTTGTTCCACAGTAGTTTGGCGTTTGGCAGAGTCGTATTTGAGGAGGTAGCTGTGGGCGATCGCCTCTAATTCTTGCAGCTTATCATATTCTAATTTGGTAATCTCCGTGTCCGTAGAAAGCAGAATAACTTGATGGCTGGCTGAGGGGAAATACTTTTCAACTAGGTTGTTTCTGTGAGATGAGTCGAGGCGGCCGAGGGGAGTGTCGATCGCAACTGGTAACAGTCTACCGGATACCCTGGCGAGTCCCCACAAAAAGGCGATCGCCAGCAGTTGTTTTTCCCCAGCCGAAAGTCTGTGTTTGGGTACTGGTTTGCCTTCTGGATCGTAAATTGACAGGCTAAATGTGTCAGTGTCGATCGCAACTCTGTGCACTAAATCGGTTTTGTGCAGCAAATAGCGGAAACAGTCGGTAATTTCTACTTCGAGTTTGTTGAGTTTTTTGAGGGTGAGTTTTTCTTTGAACTGTTTCAGGGTAGCTTGGGCTTTGGCGATGGAGGCGATGACGTGTTGGCTGTTTCTGATGGTGATGTATTCGCTGCTGTAGCTTTCCAGTTCTTTTTGGGTTTTGGCTAATTCTTTCTCTAATTCATCGATGCGGCGGTTGGCTGATTCCAAGTCGGCGGCTGCATCAGCAACTACTTGTTGAGCATTTTTCACTGCCAATTCTAGTTTCTCGTAGGCTTCGGGGGAAGCGGCGGCGGCTAGCTGTCTGTCGGTGAAGTCGATTTCTGCTTCGATGTTTTTGATTTCTGCTATTTGTTCGGCGGTGGCGGTTTGCTGGGCTGGGATTTGGTAGCTAAGCAGGTTTTCTAGTTGCTGGATGCTATTTTCATCGGCGTTCATCCAGGGCGGAATGTCTGTTCCTGCTTGCTGTTCGAGTTCTTGGTCTTCTTGGCGGATAAAGTCTTGAATTTTATCTAGTTGTTGGGCATTTAATGAGATTTCGGCGATATAGTTCAGCAGGCGATCGCTTCTTTGTTTGATTACATTTTGAGCGATTTTTGCTTGCTGCTGGCTGGCTTCTGTTTCTGCTTGGGTTTTGGCTGCGGTTAGTAGGGAAGGAATTAGCGCTAGTGGTAGCGTATTTGAGGCTAATTCCATCATGGTTTTACGGGTTTTTTCTGCCTGATTTTTGTAGTCATCTAGTTGTCTGTCTAGTTGACTGCGATCGGCTGCTATTTTACCACCTTGATAAATAAATTTCTCGGATGCTTGTTGCTGATTTTTTTGAGCTTTCTCTAATTTGGTTTTAAAGCTGGCTTGTTTTTCTTTTGCATCGGCGGTTTTTTGAGTAATATCCTGAAAAGTCTGTTCGATTTTTTCTAAAGCGGCCAAGTCTTTCTTGTCGGCAATTGCTTTGCGTTTGCGACTAGCTAATATTTCTAAATCAACGGCGAGGCGTTCTGCTAATTCCAAACCTAAAAGAGATTTAATTGCCCCAACGACAAACTCGGGGGGGGTTTCAAGTTCTGCTAATTCTTTGACTTGTTCGCCATCAAACAGAAATAGGTTGGATATGCCGACTGGTAAAAGGGTTTCGATATATTCATCCCAGGTTTTAGTAATGGCTTTGTCTGACCACCAATCATTGACGACTTCGCTATATATGAGAATACTTAAGTTATCTTTTGTATCGTTTTTAGTCCAGTATCTGACTATTTTGAATTGGGTTAATTTGTCGTCTTGGACTTGTTCAAATATTAATTCGACGCGGGTATCGTCTAATGGTGGAGTGTGGCGGTTGACTGATTGATTCAGAAAGTCGCTGTAGCTTAAATTGCCTCTGGTGGAACATTGAGCTCTACCACCGTAGAGGGCGAGGCGAATACCATCCATCAGGGTCGTTTTGCCGCCGCCATTCATGCCACCAAATAGGATGACTGGGCAGGGATTTCCGTCTTTTTCGGGGCGGAGATTGATGGTTTGGATTCCTGCGTAGGGGCCGAAGTTTTTGAGGACGAGTTCGAGGAATTGCATTGTAGATGTTGTTGGTGGGGGGCAGAATTTGGAGGGTACAGATAGTTGGTTGGTGGGGGGCGGTTCGGCAGCGGATTTTGTCGCGGATGTAACGGATGGGTGGTTGGTGGAGGGCGGTTCGGCAGCGGATTTTGTCGCGGATGTAACGGATGGGTGGTTGGTTGGTGGCGAAAGTATTATTACCAAGGGATTTGGTAACTAATCATCCGTTACATCCGTTACATCCGTTACATCCGTTACATCCGTTACATAATCCGCTGCCGAACCTTCTGCCCCTTTGCTACCAATCGATTACATCGGTGGAATCTTCCTCTTGTTTCTGGGGCTGAATGCTGGGAGGTAAGGGGAGTTCGGCATCTGTTTCTTCATAGGTTTCTGAACTTCCTCTCGTCCAACCTCTGCCACTTGTTTTCGGCTTCCACAAGTATGGTTGAATGTGTTTCTGCCAACCTTGTACAGTTTTTGGTGGGAGGATGCGGTGATATTCTAATTTGCTGCGCCCAAAGTTGATAAATAAACCTACTTTCGCTCCTGTAGCTGCTAAGTAAGCTATGATTTGAGCTTTATCTTTATCGGTCATTGGATAATTCACAGCCTTATCCTCTACTACAATACATTGATTTACCCAATGGTCTAGATAGAGGATTCCCATCCAAACTTGACCGTCATAGATTTGTCTGGGATACTCCATTTCTGTTGTAATACGGGATTCAAGCATTTCTACATCAAAAGCTCTTTGGTAATGTTTTTCCCTTAAACCTTTTTGCGTCCTCCGGTGTACTCTCATTGCACAGCCGATGATGTTGTAGGTAAGATCCTGATGGGGAATATTAGGGTCAAGCATGGTCGTAAAAATTGTGTAATTTAAACGATGGTGGTTTGTTAATGCTGCGGTTAGTTGACAACCTATTGTATGCGATCGCACGGAGTGGCTGTCAACAAGTTTGGGGTATCACCGCATAAGGTTGCTTTAATCGCTATGTTGTTTCCTCTCCTACCTCGGGAGTTGAAAATTTGATGTCAGCCCAGGATAGCTGCTTCGCTTGATTGCTAGTGCTTTCAAGTTCTTGTTTGAGTTTGGCAATATCGACGGTATCGGATTTTGCGGAAGTGTTAGTTTGGGCGATCGCATTTTTGACTTGCTGAATATTCAATGCCGGATTTGCCTTGACATCTGCGACGGCTTTTTTGAGATTCCGTTGATAGTGGGCGTTGCTAATGGCTTCTTCCTGCGATCGCGAACTGGTTTCAAAACATTTCTCCAAATCAGCATAAACACCAGTACGGCGAGGTTTTGTATAGTATTGGCGTTCGGTATCGAGGAGTTTTGCCATCAATTCCAAGTGCATTTTGTCCTCGCACATTTCTTCGAGGACATTCCATTCATCGCTACCGAGGAGTTTTCTTTCGGCGGCGGGGCGGGAATCTTCAAAGGGTTCCCCCGTGACTTCTTGATAAATACGGGGCAAACTGTCATCAAATTCGTGCTTTTGTTCCAGCCAAATGCGGCGGATTTCGCTAAGTTCTTCCGGGGTAATTAAGGTGATGTCGCGCATTTCTAAGGGGGCGGTTTTGCGGATGTGGGTTTGTGCTTCCAAGACTCGTCTCAGCCAGTGTTCTCGCCAGAATTTGGTGTAGGGCCCTGGAATGGGTTCGACGGAGGTTGTGTCGTCGCCCATGTTGCGTTCAAACAGTTCTACTCTACCGTAGATGCGACGGAAGTCTCTTTTTGGGCGATCGTCTTTAATGTCTAATTCGTTGCGAATATCAAGGAGAGGCTGCATCCATTCTTTCTCTTCATCATTTTGGATCATTGCCTGCATAGACTTATCTTGGTCTACCATTGTACAAACCCAGCAGCCAAAGCGAGAATCTCCGCAACTAGGGGTGGAAGTATCAACGACTAGAGGGCATTCGTTATCTGCTGTCGCACCGCGATACATAGTAAACAAATCTTTATTATCCCCTCCCCAAGGGTTAGGATACTGCATTAGATAAAGCCAAACTTCATCATCCCGCCAGTCTTCCACAGGCGTATAAATTAGAGAGTTAATCAGACGAGAATTAGGACTCAAACGATCGCGCACTCTACCTGCTTCATGCTTTTTCATTGTTGCAGCGCGTTTGCTGCTTTCAGCCTTGCGAGTACCTAAGACAACAATAGTTTCACCGTGAGATCTCACCATTTCACGTATAAAATCGTTAACAGGTTGAATTTTCATGCGATCGGTACACCACCGAAATCCATTTCGAGGTGCTGGATAGCCTTTGCCAATTAAGCATACCCAGAATGTTTCTTGAACGGAAGGATGAAGCAGATGGGGTTCTACAGGCATTTTTTGCTGGTTAGCTGCTAGCTTGACCTGTTTAATGCAATTGCGAACCCAGGTAGAAATAATCGGATTTTCTACCAGCGTATCTGTTGAAATTAAATGAATTGTTTTTGTGCGTTTTTCTAGTGGCAGTGCTGCGATCGCATTCCATATTAACTGCAATACTGCGCTCGAATCTTTTCCAAAAGATACGCCTAAAACCCAGGGAATTTCATCGCTACAATACAAATCCTGAATTTCTTGAGTTAACTTTTCTACATCATCCACTAACTGCTTAACGCTGCGCGGTGGGAATAGTTGAATCTGTTGAGCTTGTGTCATTTTACTAATCTCCCCTTGCCAAGGAGCAACAGTTGTGCTGTGAATTCCACCCGGTGACGCAACATAATTGTTTGCCCTCGATCGTTGAGCTTTGAGCATAATAGTCTGCTTGACTACTATAACCCGTGATGATTTACAATTAAATATTAACCTTTAAATTAATTTACAAGCTATGGCTAATGACAGCTCGAATCAGCCAGAACTCAACCCGCGACTAGATGAATTCCTTGAGCCGTACTTCGCCAGATACCACCGTCAGAAGTGCTATCCGGGCTTAATCTTTCAGCATGGAAAGCGAAAAATGGTACAATTCAACGTGCCTGCTGATGATTTGCCTACTCTCCTTCAAGCAAAACCTTCTACAAATAACGAGCCTGAGTCTGGCAAAAATCGTCCAGAGATTAAGGGCCATGCTGAGGAAGTCAAGGAGTACATTCTCAAGCGCGTTAAAAAAGACCAACCCTGGATTGTGGGTACACTCACTGCAAATGTCGATCCAGAAAAGATTGAAATTATCGAACTAAGTCGGGGAATTTGCTTAGTAGTTATCCCTCGTGGTGTTAAGTTAGATATTACCGATGGACAGCACCGCAAGCGAGCGATTCACGAATTGATTGAGAGTGCTAACGGCGAGTTAATAGGAGATAATGATTTCCCAATTACGCTTGTTTTAGAAGGCAACTTTAATCAGTGTCAAAGAGACTTTAGAGATATGGCGCAAACAAAAGCGCTGGATAAATCGTTACTCTTGTCCTTTGGCGAAATGGAAGGTAGAATAGGTATTTCCAAACAGTTAATTGAACAAGTGCTAATTTTTAAGGGCAAAACAGAGAAAGTTAAAGGTTCTCCATCCTCTAAAGAAAAGCGAATATATACAATGAATTATGTAGCCAAGGCTGTCAGTTGCGCTTTTGCTAACGATCCCAATAACGAGCTGAAAGATTACGATCTATCAGAATGCTCGGCAGCTATAATTAGTTGCCTCAATCAATTATTTACTGAATGCAGTCTAACTCAATACATTTATGAGACAGAATCTGATGATTTGACAGTTGATGAAATTGATGACTTTAAAGAAAATTGTTTACTGGGCAGAAGTGTGGGAATAGAAATATTAGGAAAGTTACTCTACTGCACTTATGATGCTGATAGCTATTGCTTCGATCCAGAACGAGTATCAGAACTTGCTCAGCTTGATTGGTCAAGAAAAAGCCATCTTTGGGAGGGAAATGTGGTTTTGTCGGACAATAAGCCAAATAATCTTGTCCGTAACTATAGAATAACAGCTAGTGTTAATGCTGTAAAAATGGCAGTCAACAAAGTAAAAGCCCATCTAGAATGGATTTAAGCCATATTATCCGCCTGTGCTGAATCTACGATCGCCCCGCCCGCGATCCATCTGCGGTTTCCAAACCCAGGCGCTTTCTCAAATAATCAGTCATCCAACTAACACTCGCCCTCGATCGCGAAATCCCCCCTTTCAGCAAAATCCCGCCCTCCCAATCAGGATTAGAAAACGACCAATCAACCTCGCGCAAAGCAGTTAAACGTTCCTCCCACCGATCGGGAAAAACCGACAGCAAACTCGCCCCAACTTCGCCCAAACTCTCCAGCACAACACTGTGACAGTGCACGCAATTCCGGCGCATTTCCCCCGCCGCCACTTGCTTGTGCAGCACTAATTGCCAATCTGGAATAAAACTGCAAACCGCATTCCAATAACTAACCGCCAGTTCTATTTTTTGAGCGAGTTCTTCCTCTTTTTCCTGTTTTGTGGCGCGGTAACGAGAGGGTTTCGCGTGTTTGTTTGCCTCAATATGACGCAGCAAAGCCATGATAGCACGGTCGATCGCACTTAGCGCAAACAATTTGGGCGATCGCCCATTCAAACTCCCCTTCTCCATCTCCGTCAAACAGCGGAACACCTCAACTTGCTTAACAACCGCTTTTACAACCAAAGCCCGATCGCCCCGGTGGTTGTAAAGTACACTTAGCGACGACTCCAAAGGAACTTGAAAATTGTTCAAATCGGCAAACTTTTGCTGCGATTTTTCCAACCCAATATCAAGAAACAAAATCAGCGCCACCGTCTCGTATCCCAACTGCGGATTTTCCCTCAAAGCCATCTCAAAAGCCGCGCGCCGGTGCTGTCCGTCATTAATAGTAAACTTAGCATCCATCGGCACTCGCAAACGACCGATTTTTCGTTCTTCGGCTTCGTTTCCCACCGCTTCAAAAGTAATATCCGCATCGATTGAAGCAGCGATCGCCCCACAAGTATAATTCCCAGAATTTTTGACAAAATAATCAGCAATTTCAGGAATCCGAGTTTGATTCAGCGTGCGTTTTGCCCGCATTTCCGGTGGCAAATCTTCTGATTCAAAGGGGAACAATTTCGGTAAAAAACGCACAGGACACATCGACACGTAATATTCACGGCCCGCTTGAATGCCCCGAATTACCGGCAAAATGTATTCAAAAGAAGGAGTAGACATAATTTAGAATTGGGAATTGGGCATCGGGAATGGGAATTAACATTTATTGACTTTTTGTCTGGCTTGTGGTATGTGTCCGGGCTATCGCAAGATAAGTTAAGTATTTCACAAATATTTTTAAAAAACAACTGTTGACATAAAATTTAACTCATGATATTTTTGAAAAAATACCCAAATAATATAAAAACTACCAATGACTACCAAGCCAGCGGATGACCTCGCTAACCAATTTTTGGAAAAAGAAAATCGCGAAAGACAACAAATCGCACTGTTATTAGATAATTATTTAGGAAAGGACGATCGCATTTTTGTACAAAAAACCCAGATGGGAAGCAGCGAAGCTTACATCGGTTCAGTCACCCTAGAATGGTTAGACTCCCGCGTCCGTTTCGCCTCGCAAATGCCACTTTTTCGGCAAAAATTTGACCTCCAAACCAACAACATCGTCCGCGACGACGAAACCATTGACGAAATTATCCAGCGCCCCTTAGATTGGTCGCGCCAAGCAGCCCTCACTCAATATTTAGCAGCCAGAAAATCCCACAAATTCCCCGCAGTTTTAGTAGTTGTCAGTCCCCCGTGGGTAGACAATCCTCACGCCCAAGAATGGGATGAAAACGGCGTCGCGACTAAATCCGCGGCTGAATTTACATCCTTTGATAAAAATGGGAATTTAGGGCTGTTGGATGTCTCTCAAAAAGTCTCGATTTTTGCCTTAGACGGTCAGCACCGGCTGATGGGAGTTCAAGGTTTAATGAGTTTAATTAAAACCGGAATTCTGCAAAGATACAACAAAAACAAAAAACCTGTCGGCGATGCAATTACTCTCGAAGATTTAGCCCAAGAGTATCAAATTGACCCCGAAACAGTGTATAAATTAGCTCACGAAAAAATCGGAATTGAGTTTATCCCGGCGGCTGTGGCGGGGGAAACCCGACAGCAAGCACAGCGGCGAGTGCGATCGATCTTTGTGCACGTTAACCTGATGGCGGTAACTCTGAGTCAGGGACAGCTAGCATTATTGAACGAAGATAATGGATTTGCCATCTGCGCCCGCAAAATTGCCGTCACCCATCCCTTATTAAAAGAACAAGATGATAGAAACCCCCGCGTTAATTGGGATAGTGCGACAGTCGCAGCCAAATCAACTGTGTTAACCACATTGCAAGCGCTGCAAGATATGGCCGGGCGGTATTTAGAACATAAATTCCCCCATTGGAAGCCGGAAAGAAAAGGTTTAATTCCCATGCGTCCGGAAGATGAAGAACTGAAAGAGGGAATAGAAGAGTTTCATAAATTGTTCGATCATTTAGCAACTTTGCCCAGCTATCAAAGAATTGAAAGCAGCGAAGAAACAGCAGAATTGCGCCGATTTAGTTTTGAGAAGCCTGGTGGCGAGGGCAATATTTTGTTTCGTCCAGTCGGTCAAATTGCTTTAGCTAATGCTTTGGGAATTCTAGTATTTAGAAAGAAATTGTCGCTGACATCTGTTTTCGACAAACTCCGCAGGTATGATGTGGATGAAGGATTTAGCTACATGGAGAATCCTGAGTCTGCGTGGTACGGGATTTTGTACGATCCGAATAAAAAGCGAATGCTAGTTTCTGGAAGGGATTTAGCCACGAAGTTAATTGTATATTTGGTTGCGGGAATTGAGGACGATATGGATCGGGCTCATTTGCGGCAAGCGGTGGCCCAAGCGAGGACTTTTGAGGATAAAGCTGTTAGTTTTAATAGCAGGTTTGTGCATCCAAAAGAGGTGGGATTGCCGCCCGTGCTGAGCTAAATTATGATAATCGGTAGTTCAGGTGTCAATACCACGCCAAAGTTCTGCATACTAATTCATTGTAACAAAATTAGTTCCGCTGCTACGGGTAAATGATCGGATTCTGTTGCTTCTAAAACAGAACTCGATTTAGCACCCCAATGCTTTGAATGCCAAATATAATCAATGCGGCAAACCGGATAAGTTAAGTGCAAGTTAATTCTTTTCGCAAAGAAACCGCGAGGCCAGGTAAAACCAAACCCAAACCCAGATTTTAGGAAAGCATCTTGCAAAACTTTCTGCACGCTGTAGTAGTCTTGAGATTCGTCTGTCATGTTAAAATCGCCCGCGACAATTACTGGCAAAGTTTCTTGCTGAATTCGCTCTACTAAATCTTGAATTTCGGGAAAGCGTTGTTTGTATTTGTAAACAGGAATTTTTAGAAAAGGCCATATTTTATAGATTTTAACCCACGGGCCGGTTGCTTGCATATTGTAAATGACTATCTCTTGCTGCTTGAAATTAACAATTGCCCGCTGCTGCGTTTCTGGATGATCGGCTAAGTGCAATATTTCGCTGGATGAAATCGGATACTTACTGAGAATTCCTACAGGCGGAGTGTCTACTTGATAGGGATAGTTTGTTTTTAACACATTAAAAACTCTTTTCCTATGCGGGCGAACAGTTTCTTGTAAAAATACAATATCCGGTTGTTCTCGCTCGATTAGTTTAACTAGAGTTGGCGACTTAGTTGTATACCAACCGACGTTATGCGATAATATTTTGAGGCTGGGATGGGAATTGGCGATGCTTGTTGTTGATTCGGGGGAAAAGTATTTGAGATGCAGCCAGCTTAGGAGTAGAATGCAGGCAATTGATGAAATAATAGAGAACCAGCGGTTTTTGATAATTGAAAATGCTAGTATGGGTAAAAATAAAATTGGCAATAAAATTAAGGGACTGAAAGTGCCAATAAAAGCAACAATCCACAGCCGATCCCAAAAGATTAGTCTGAGAATGAAGTAGCCGATAATGAAGGCTGAGTAGCTGTAAGCGAAAAAAATTACAGCTTGTTTGAAGTATCTATGAATCATAATTATAGTTAATTCAGAATAAGAACTTGCTTAAATCGAATTCTTCATTTGACCGATGTTTATTGTCCCTTTCAGAAATTAAGAACAACAAAAGGCGATCGGTATAATCGGCGGCACCCCGAAATTCTTCTCGCAAAATTTCCAAGCCACCGTTAGCATATTCTTCAAAAATTTGCAAGCGTTCTGCCTCTGATTTTTCGTCGAGATGGGAGAGAATTTGCGGATTTTTGGTTTCGCCGATCGCAATTAGCTTGATTGCCATATCGTAGCCCCTCGATACAAAAATATCAACATCGATTGAACCGGGTTCGCGTTTGGAAATTTCCCCTAAGGGCGATCGTTTTTTCCGCTTATTTCCTAAGGAGGCGGCGAAGGCGATGACATCGGCGTATGTCTGGAAAGGCCCGGTTTTGTTGTCGGATAAAGTTAAGGATTTAACTAAATCGGCTTTGTCTTTAGCAATTCTAATTCTGTTGGCAGCCATTTGGTAATTGGAATTGGTAACTGTCAACTGTCAATTGTCAACTGTCAATTGTCAACTGTCAACTGTCAACTGTCAACTGTTTACAATGTCCGCAATAGCATGATTTTTTGTGCAAAACCACCTCTGTTTTCCCGGCGCTTGGCTTGCGCGTTTAAAATGCAATTTTCCGAAATACCATAACTCGCCATCAGCGCATCTATCACCTCATACAAATCAGCCAATTCCTCTATCAAATTCTCCCCGTCAGCCTCGGCGACTTCTGTCGCTTCTTCAATTAATTTTTGCCGCAAAGCTTGACGGTATTCTTCATCTGACAAAACAGCAGTTTCGCATTCGTTGCCGCTTTGTCGAATAATTTCAGGAATGCGATCGCGCACCAACTTATTGTACTCTTTTTCCATCTCAGGCTTCCTTTAACTTTGACTAAAATTTTGAATCAACCAGCGATTGATTTCTCCATCATCTTGAGTTTGACTGCGATTTAAGGCTTCCTCAACTAACGCGATTTCTAGCCCAGGTAAAACCCGCGACTGTTGAATTCTGCCACTACTTCCGCCATTAATTGCAAAGGCAAAAACCTCCCGCGTGTTTGCACGTTCAACCCAATATTCGCTAATTCCTGCGTCTTCATAAAGCAACCGCTTGTTACCCAAATCATCACTAAAAGAAGATGCGCCAATTTCTATTACCAAATTAGGCGGATCGTATTCATTCAAATTAACAGGTGAATTGCTGTCATTAGGAGGAACCCTCAAATCGGAACCGATGTAGTAAGCTAGATTGGGTTGAAACTCACGAATACCTGTTTTGCGGAAACTGGCATTAGCAAATTGAACTACTCGGATATTTCTAAATGCAGCAAACAGAATAACTACATACGGGATAATTGAATTGTGACGCCCGTGCAATGGCCCGACTGGTGATATTTCTACCCTCACGTATTGTTCGTAATAATAAAATTTGCCTTTTTCCCACGTTGAGTCATCAGCAAACGCCAGAAACTCTTCCCAAGTTGCTTTTGTCCAAATATCCGTTTCCAAAACCTGTGTAATTGCCGAACTAGAAGCCATAATCTACCTCTACAATTTTTGTATATTCAAATTCGTCGGGACTGCGCTTAACTAAAGCATAGCGCGTCCCCCCCAGGTAGATCGAATCTTCTTGACAATCAGCTTTAGGAGAATTGTACTCCAGTACGTATTCCTTACCGATCGCATTTTCCATCTCTTGGGCTACTTCTCCGCGCCACTGAGTTTTCGTTACCAAAACTATGAGTTGATTCGCTAACTTTGGCAGTTTGTTCGCAATTTGTTTGCGATAAATCTCGTCCAAACTGCCAAACGGAGAATCCATGACAATGGGAAAGGTACTGCTATCCGGGCCCATCAAAGTATTTTTTTGACTCCACTCGCGCACGCCCTCAATAATCCCGCCGATAAATGACAAACTGAGGATTTGATTTTCTCCCGTCGAAGCGGCGACTAGAGATTCTTGTCCTGAGGTGTTTTCTACTAGGGTTAGTTCGTATTTATCGCTCAATTTGGGGATGTAAGGAGTAAAAGAAATTTGACTGAAAATATCTTGCACTCGCTTTTCTAAATGAGAACAAAACTGTTTTTCTAAACGCGATCGCACTTCTGTCAGGCGATCGATCGCATCCTGAGACGCAGCAATCCGGCGCTGGGCCAATACTTGCTTTTCCTCATTCAGTTGCTGCTTGTCGATTTGCTTGTCGAAAGCCACTATCTGGGCAGTCAAACTCTCAATCTGCTGCTGGTTAGAGCCTGTTTCTCGGTGCAAATCGCCAATTTTTGCCTCAATCTCATCCAAGCGCTTTTGCAAGCGGCTGACATCGCCGTTAGGGAAGTTTTTTAGCTTGGTGTGAATGTCGTCTAACTGGCTTTCCACGCGAGAAAGTTCGGATCTACCGCGACTGATATTGCTTTGTTGGCGATCGATTTCGTCCCAAAAATCAGCTATTTGGCGATCGATCTCATTGATGCGATCGCTAATTCGGATCGTAGTTTCTTCCACATCCCCAGCACCGGCTTTATTCATCCAACCCGTGACATTTTTGCAAGCTTCTGAACCCTCCACCAATTGGGCACCGCAGATACACCGCTGCTGTACTAATAACTGTTCCAAAAATGGCCGTTGAATCCCCGAAAGCAACTCGCCTTTTTCCCGCAAATCAGCGATGAGCGTTTCAAATTCAGCCGCCACATCCGACATAAATATCGTATAACCGCGCACAGAAATTTCTCTTTTTATAGCATCTAAATGGGTAGCATTTTGTTGTTTAAGCAAAGTTTGCTGCATTTCTAATTCATTCCGCAATTTTTGCAACTCAGCAGAACCACTGAGTTCTAGCAAGCTAGCATTTACTACTTTTTTTAATTCACCTTGGTTGGTCAATTCTTTCTCAACTTCTACTTGCTTTTGTAAAATTTTATCTTTTTCTTCTTGAAGCTTTTGCTTTTCTTTTAAAAGTTTCTTGATTTCTGAATCGCCAATGCTTTTTAAATCATTTTCGAGAGACTTTCTTGCTTCTCCCAAATGTCGGATAGATCGACTCAATACCTCTACTCCGAGTAATTCCTTAGTAGCTTCAGCAATTTCTTCTTTCTTGTCGTGACGGACTATTTGCTCGATTCGTTCTCCATCAAAAAAGAAATATTGATGCAGGCTTTCCGGTAAAATCCGCCCGATAATATCGTCTGGATGCTGCGCCGACGGCATCCAGCGCCCGTCATCTTTTGATATTTGCAAGAATAATTCATTCTTGCCATGTTCTACATTATTTTCACCTTTATAAACGCGGCAAGCACGTCTTACTTTATAGTGACTTGTGTCATGTTCAAAAATAATCTCTACCCAACAATCTACTTTTTTGCCAGATTTGGCTTCCGCAAGGGCGCGTTTATTGACTAATTGTTCTCCCACCGCAAAAGCTGCGCTGAATTTTTCATACAGCACCCAAGTAAATCCGTTCATTAAAGCTGTTTTTCCGGCGCCGTTATTGCCATGAATTACCGTGATGTTTTGTTCGCCCCAAGCTAGCTTAATTTCGGGAGTTTGGCCGTAAAATTGCCGAAAATTGCACAGAACAATTGACATTAATTTCATAGAACCGCTTCCTTAATTATTTTCAAAATGTCATCGCTAATATAGCGGGGAACTCTCATATATAGTTTATCTTTTTCCAGTTCCAATACGCGCTCGATAATTTGTCTGACTTCCGGCGGCGCGGTGGTAATTGGTTGCTGTACGTCGCTCAAGTCTTTGTCAGTATGATAGCTGGAACGCTTTTCTGCTAAAATAGCGATCGGTACGGGTGCGATCGCACTATCTCCATATCTAAAAGCTTTAACCAGATTTTTAGTCATAGGTAGAAGAAGGAAGTTCGGCAACGGATTCTGTAACGGATGTAACGGATGTAACGGATGTAACGGATTCAGTCCGATGGAAGAAGGAAGTTGGGCAACGGATTCGCTCAACCGATGTAACGGATGTAACGGATTCAGTCCGATGGAAGAAGGCTATAAGGCCAGGCTAGGGGGTAAAAATAAGGAAGAAGGAATAAGGCTTATGGCAGCTTGCTTTTGAGTCATGTTTATTGGATATTTAATTAAGTTAACTTAGTTGTTTTGTTGCCAAAATCAAAACATTCAGAGTGACGCGTGGGGTGAGAAACCGGGTTTCTACGAGTTTTGCTGTCGTGTCACGAGAAATCTGCAAAGAAACCCGGTTTCTACGATTTTGACGAGAAACGAGAAATTTAGGAAAAAAGCAGGTTTCTGAGGTCTGTGCGTGCCACCAAACTAAACTAACTGGTCAAACTGCGATCGAATAATTATATCTTTTTAAGATAAACCGAACCTGAATAAATGTCAAATATCCAACAATCCGTAACGTTTTTGAATTTGCACCAATTTGACCCTAGCTTCCCCAGCATTGTCAGCTAAATCGGCAAATTCCAGGAAGCGCTTTAACTCTTTTCGCAGCAAGTTACGCTCGACTTCTAAACTTTCTCGACCCAAATCTGGAGGCAAAACTATCATATCAAATAAAGTTGCCCTTTCTTTCCCTGGATGCGGCCGCAAGATTCGTCCCCGGCGCTGAACAAACTGGCGCGGATTGCTGCTGCTTGCTAAAATTACAGCATGGCGAATTGCTGGAATATCAACGCCTTCATCCAAACAGCGAATCGCGACTAAACCTTGCAATTCTCCACTCTCAAATTGTTGGCGCAATCTTTCTCTTTCTGCTAAGGGAGTCGCCGCCGTATAGGTGTTAATCCGATAACCTAATTCTGAACCTAATAATTTGGCGGTTTCTGTGAGTTGGCGGTGGTTGCTGCGGCGCGCACCTGCTTCGATCGCACCGTCGCCGCAGTAAAATAATGTATGGGATGTGTCGAGACGGTGCATCATTAGTTCTCGCAACGCTGTTAATTTATTAGCCGCCGCCCCAATCAATCTAGCCCGCTGCATTAATAAGGTTGTTAAAGCATCATTTGGTTCTATTTTTTCCTCGCCCGACAGCGCCCAACCAATTTTTTTAGTTAAGTAGGAATATTTGCGGGTTTCGGATTCGGTCAATTCGACTAAAATCGGATAGTATAAATAATGTACTAATGCTTTTTGGCGGATGGCGTCGGCTAAGGTGAGTTCGGGCTGCAAAACTGGGCCGAAATAATCTAAGATAGCTTCAGTTCCCTGTTCGTCGAAGTGTCTTTCTGGAGTGGCGGAAAGGGCGAGGCGGAGTCCAATGTTGCGGGGTAAACTTTCTCCTAAACGGGGCGCGCCTAGGTTGTGTACTTCGTCTCCAATAATTAGGGTTTTTTCGGGGAAATACCGGATTTGCGATCGCAAGCTATCCAACATTAATGTAGCGTTAGTTGTGATGATTGTCAGAAATAGCCGTGAAGCGCAGCTATCCCCTAGGGAATCGCCAGATCGCACTTCATACAAACCAGAAGCCAGCTTTTTTTGCCAAGTGCGGGCGTTATCAAACGCTAAAATAGGTTTTAAACCAAATTTCTCCGATTCGCGCGCCCACTGATTCACCAGATGGCAGTACGGGCAAATTACGAGCAGGACTTGAAGGTTAATTTTATTGTATAATTCAGTGGCGATCGCCAGCGCAGTAATCGTCTTGCCGCTACCCGTCGCCATCTTCAGCGTACCGCGTCCCCGATTTGCAAACCAATTATCAACCGCCTGTTGCTGATACTGTCGCAATTGCAGCGATGGCGGCATCCTCGGGAACCCAAATTCCGAATGATTAAAGGTCGATCGATTCACTGTAAAATGTAGTTAGATGCAAACTTCCCTGATTCAACTGTAACTCATTTCTAATTAAAACTTAACAACCCAAACAAGTCATCCGCGGACAGTTGCAAATCAGACAGCACATCGAGTACAGGTAAAATATCCTCACCCTCCTTCCCCTCTGGTTGCTGCTGCGGCTTAAAAACCAGAACTAATTTTTCTTCCGGGTCAATCAACCAACCTAATTTAGCACCGTGATTTAAGCAAAACAAAATATTATTAATAACCCGAGTTGGATTTTGATCCGGCAATAAAATCTCAATTGTCCAATCCGGCACAATTTTAAACCTATTTTCTATTTCTCCATTAGCATTGAGAAGAATGCGCGACCACTCAAACACGGCTATATCTGGAACAATAGAACGTCCTCCAAAAGTGCAGCGCAATTCTGAAAAAGCAAAAGCTAACTTTTGCGGTTCTCCCACCTGATTAATTCTATTCCCAAAACGGGTTTGCAACGTGCTGTGTTTTCCTTGCGGCATAGATTTTTGATAAATTTGACCGTCAACATACTCGCTAGCAGGCTTAGTTTCTGGAATCAGCAAAAACTCTTCCAGAGAAATCTTGGACGGAGACTGAATTGACGTTAGCATAAGCGATTCAACCCTCAAAAACTCTTAAAAATTCACATCGCCGTCAGTTTCCCAATCAGGACAACTGTCCGATTCCACACCAGTAGGGTGCATCGCACAAACCAACAAATTTCCGCCGTAAACTTGACCGTGATAGTTCATGCAACCGCGACAAACCGGATGCTGCGTCGGCGAAGGGTCTACATAAGTCACAAACGACGAATCTATCTCATCAAAATCCGGCTCAAAGTCCCGGCAAATTTCAATTATTGGTTCGAGAAATTCATTTAAATAACCATCAAATTCATTTAAATAACCATCAACTTCAACAATCAGGTTATTTTGTACTTGTTCAGTAAACTCTTCCGAAATTTTTACCAAAACGTCCAGCATTTCGACAAACTCTTCGCCGATGTCGGTGAAAAAATGCTCTACTTCAGAAACAGCATTTTCCATGACTTCAAAAAAATCTTTAGACCAATCTTCCATAAATTTGACGGCTAAACTATAGCGGTTCTCAAGCGTGGTGAGGTACGCAGGTTCCAATCCAATGGCTTATGCCCGCGGAACCCCATGCCCTATGCCCTATGCCCTATGCCCTATGCCCATAAGAGCACCTCATGTTACTGAAAAAGGCTATATTGCAAAATATTTAACAGATAAGTACAGCCTGCCTCCAGCGAAGCGATCGCACCTAATCTCAATTCTATTACCTATTGCGGTATATCCACCCACATCTGACAGAGAAGATATTCAAAAAGGGAACTCAAGATTATTATCCTGAGTTCCCTTCATGCTTTGCTGCGCGAGCTTTTTTCGCTTAATCGCGCTTGAGCCGCCGCAATTCGTCTTGTAAATTCTGTACCTGTTCGCGGAGCTTGTCTACGCCGCCGGTTTCTTTAGTTTCTTTTGTAGAAACTTCTTCTTCCTCAGAAACAATTTCAATCCGCCGAGGTTCAGCGGTTTTTTTGTCCCCAGCAGCTTCTACAGGTGGTTGCTGCTGCTGAGCTTGTTGCACCATATCATCAACAAAGCGACGAGCTTCTTCTGTTGACATCTCACCGCGCTTCACCAATTCATCTGCCAGCTTTTGGGCTTCAGTGCGTAATTCAGTTAACTTGCTGCCAGCTTTTTCACCAGCGTAGGAAGCTAGCCCGACACCAAGGTAAACTGCTTTTTGTAAAATATCTCCGAAACCAGGCATAGGAACTACACCTCATAAAACTGGGTGAACCGGAGACCACGCCTATTACAAGCATCCCGTGTTGCTGCTACCTTCCGGTCCTGACAAGATTTGGGCGTTGGAATCGCGTGGGGCCAGTTCATTTATGAGTATAGCACAGTTATTTATTCTTCAACCACACACCAGTGATAAATTTCATAAATAACGCAACCGTTCTTCACCAGAGGGTCTTCAGCGACGATCGCCTTTGCCTCATCCATCGAAGCCGCCTCAAACATCAACATACCGCCGCCCCGCCTCGCCCAGTAGCCAGTTTTCGCTCGGTGTCCTTTAGAAATCAAATCTCGGACATAAGCTCTGTGAGCTGGCACGTACTGGTCAAACACAGGCTTTTCGACAATTCCTTTCTCAATTTTGACAAACCAAGGCATATTAAATTTTAGATTATAGATTTTGGATTTTGGATTGTAGATTGGGAATGGGTGTTTTGGTGCGGGGCATTGAGGAAATACTCGATCGCCCGTACTCGGCCATTCCTTCCTTAATCCGATGCTATCCCATGCACCTGTCAAAACAAAGATTTTTTATAGCTTTACTGGCGCCGGACGATATTCAAGAGCAGATTACCGAGATTAAACTGTATTTTGCCGATCGCTACAACAGCCGTGGTGCCTTAAATTCGCCACCCCACATCACACTGCAACCTCCCTTTGAATGGCCTGCGGCGGATGTGGCGCAATTAGAGGAAAGTCTCAGGGCCTTTACTGCAAATCGGCTCCCAATTCCCGTTACGCTATCCGGTTTTGCCGCTTTCGCACCCCGCGTCATTTATGCGGATGTTGTCAAATCGCCCCAATTGCTGGAGATTCAAACAGATTTGATGAGTTATGTCGCGGCAAATTTAGGAATTGTCGATCGCATTTCTCAGACTCGCGCATTTGTACCGCACATGACTGTAGCGTTTCGCGATTTAACTGAGGATAATTTTCAAACGGCTTGGCTGGAATTCGCAGCGCGCGAACTCCACTTTGAGTTTACCGCTGCTGCGTTAACCTTACTGCTTCACGACGGCAGCCGCTGGAACATCAGCCAGCAATTTCCGCTTTCAGACTGAACTCTCTCTTCCTTCGCGGACTTCGCGTCTTCGCGGTTCGTTTTCCCAAAAAAACTTGTTTACGCAAGCGGGGGCGAGAAACCGGGTTTCTACGAGTTTTTGCATTTAGTGACGAGAAATATTCATAGAAACCCGGTTTCTGAGGTTGCAAGCCGGGGCGAGAAACTGGGTTTCTACGAGTTTTTGCATTTAGTGACGACAAATATTCAGAGAAACCCGGTTTCTGAGGTTGCAAGTGCATCCACTACAAACCTGTTTAAAATTGAAAGTAAAGTAGATTAGCGATCGCGCCGAGGGGGACTGGCAAGTGCCACAGTTCCATAAACCGCAATTCCCGACTCTTTCAATGTTTTAATTGCCGACTTGACAGTAGTACCGCTAGTGTAAATATCATCAACCAACAAAACTCGATCGCGCGGGAGACGGCGCCGAAAATCTTTCCCCAAAATTAAAGCATCTTTCATTTCCGCTTGCCGCTGCTGTGCTGTCAGAGCGAATAAAGCCTGAGTATTTTTCACCCGCTCCAAACCGTGCCGCTGCAAAGGCAAACCAGTCAGCTCGCAAAAACTTTCCGCCAAAAGTTCCGCCTGATTGAAACCCCGTTCCTTGACCTTTGATTTGTGCATGGGAATCGGTACAACTGTTAAATTGTCAATAGCTAATTCGGGAAAACTCAGCCAAGATTCTGCCAGCCAGCCGCCAAGAGGTTTCGCTAATTGTGGATTTCCTTCATATTTTAAAGCTGCGATCGCCCGTTTGAGAGTCCCGCCGTACTCCCCCCAAACAAAAACACGCTGTTCCGATCCCCAAAATCGACCCGGATCGGCTAACTGACAGTGCTGAAGTTGCTTGTGGCAGTACCCGCAAAACTCCTCGGCGGCCGGTCGCTGACAAAGAGCACAGTTAGACTTAAGAAATAGATTGAGAAAAGATTGGACTAATCCCGTCCATTTTCGCTGGTTCATCCTAAAATTGTGGTATTGTAAAACTTCATTGACTTTATAGCCATTAATAGCCATGTATACTATAATATAGTCAAAAATGAGGGCAAAACAATGCAGCTCGTTTCCAAGCACATTATCGATCGAAACCACTGGCTATACAAGCAGCTAGATAATTTGTGCTTTCTTTCTAAGAATCTTTTCAACTACGCTAACTACCTAATTCGACAAAAATTTATTACCTCGGGAGAATACCTAGATTATTATAAAATACAGAAAATATGTCAGGGAAAGACTGACTATCTAGCATTACCAGCCAAAGTATCTCAGCAAGTATTGTTGAGATTACATGAAAGCTGGAAATCATTTTTTGCAGCTAGCAAGGAATATAACCTCCATCCAGATAAATTCAAAGCCCGACCCAAAATACCCAGATACAAACACAAAACATTAGGCAGAAATGTCCTGACTTACACCGCTCAAGCCATCAGTCAAGAATGGCTCAAAAAAGGAATAATCAATTTCTCGAAAACCCAGATATTTCTAACTACTAAAGTTCGGGTTATAAATCAAGTCAGAATTGTTCCGAAAACTTACCATTACTCGATGGAGGTAGTTTATGAATCCAAGGCTGTAACTGGCTTATCATCAGATGTTGAAGGGATAGCAGGAATTGATATTGGTCTGAATAACTTAGCGACTATTACATCCAATCAAAAAGGGTTCGGGCCGCTGATAATAAATGGTAAACCTCTCAAATCAATCAATGCCTACTATCACAAAAAAAAGGCACAGTTGCAGTCATACTTGAAAAAAGAGAGACAAACATCAATCAAAATTGAACAATTAACTCACAAGCGTAATGTAAAAGTAGATAATTACCTGCATAACGCTAGTAGATTTATCGTCAATCATCTGGCAGCTAACCGAATCGGGACACTGGTGATTGGTAAAAATGATAACTGGAAACAGGGAATAAATCTCGGCAAGCGGAACAATCAGAACTTCGTAGCAATACCTCATGCAAGATTTATTCAAATCCTAACTTATAAAGCGCAGTTAGCAGGAATCGTTGTGAAGGTTATTGAAGAAAGTTACACTTCTAAGTGTTCTTTTTTAGATAATGAAGCTTGTGTCAAGCATTCAGAGTACAAAGGTAAGCGAATTAAGCGAGGTTTGTTTCGTGCTGGTGATGGCAGACTGATCAATGCGGATGTGAATGGCAGCGCTAACATTGTCAAAAAAGCATTTCCCAACGCTTTTGCCGAGGGAATACAGGGCGTAGTAGTACGTCCAGTAAGGGTCACACCTTACAAAATGGTTGTCCGAGGCAAGTGTAATATTTGTCTAGAAAACCTGTAACTATGTGATTAATTGGAAAAACTATCAAAATTAAATCAGTTTCCAAGGACAGGCTCCCAGCGTGACAAACCTCTACTGGCTAGACAAAATTCAACCTTCAGACCGAGATGCAGTGGGAGAAAAAGCATTTTACTTGAGCTGTTTGCTCGCCCAAAATCACCCCGCTCTACCGGGTTTTGTCGTGCCGGCTACAACATTTTCGCAGTTTTTAGAGTCGATCGACTGGCTAGAACCGCTGTTGGCTGACTGGCCCCACTCTTCGCTACACTTGAATGTCGATGAACCCAGACAACTGCAATCGATTGCTCGCAGCATCCGCCACCAAATCCTCAGCGCCAAACTGCCAGATGCACTGCTCTCCACCCTAGAGTCTGCTGTTGGCGCTCTCAACTCCCAAGCCTTAATTTTTCGCCCTTCCCTGACTTCCTGGAACCCGAAAACAGCCGGAATCCTGGAATCTCACGCAGTACGTGCCGAACCACAAGCCATTGAAGCCGGACTCAAACGCGCTTGGGCAGAAGCGTTCAGAGCCAGAAGTCTATTTTACTGGCAGCGGTGCGGCATGAAGATACAGCAAATAAATCCCGTAGTTTTGGTGCAGCCAATCTTCCCAACCATCGCCGCGGGCGAGGTAAAAACTAACAGCGGTGCAGCCTGGGAAATCCAAGCCACCAGCGGTTTGGGACTGTCCCTCGCTCGGGGAGAAACCATCCCCGATTACTATCAAGTGCAGCCCGAAACAGGGGCTGTTAACTTCCAGCGGCTCGGTTACAAAACATTAGCATACAATCTCAAAACCGGGGAGGGGAAGCCGAAAAAAAAACCGCTGCTCGGGAATTGGGAAAGCCGAAAAATCACCAATTCTACATTGTTAATTCCCGATTTTGCTGGCAGTTGCGTGGAACTTTTGACGCTGGGAGAGAAAGGGCAAAGTGAATACGTTTTAGAGGAATCGCAATTGCAAAAACTCATTGAATTGAGCCAAAAAGTAATCGCCGAATTTGACTGTAATGTAATCTTGGAGTGGACGCTAAACCATACAGCAAACAGTAGCGAACCGCAGTTTTATTTTACTCAACTTCGTCTTTTGCCACGGGAACAAGTGGCGCCCTCCCTGGAAAAAGCGATCGCCCAAAGCCGAACTCCTGCTATCCTCAAAGGTTTGGGCGCCGCCTCAGGAAAAGCCGAAGCAATTGCCCAAGTTATGACTAATTCCCACCCAGAAAACGCCGACTTCTTAGCCGGAGGCATTTTGGTAGCCCGCACAATCGATCCGAATTGGCTGCCTTGGTTGAAAGTTGCTGCTGGGATAGTTGCCGAACAAGGAGGCATGACAGGCCACGGCGCCATTTTAGCGAGAGAATTGGGAATTCCTGCGGTTGTGGGAGTTGTGGGGGCGACTCGGGCAATCGCCTCGGGCGATGTGGTGTTGGTAGATGGCGATAGCGGAGAAGTTTTTGCCCTCGCCCCGCATCCGGCGATCGACACAGCAGACAGCAACCCCCTTCAGGAAACGCCAAACAATGCGGATAATTACAGTACAGCAGCAAAAATGTCAATAGCCAATTATCAATCTTCAACATCAGAGCGATCGTCCAATCCCGCATCTAAACCTCGACGGGCAGAATCTCCCGAATCAGTTTGGGGCGCGCCAACGGCAACTCAACTGCTGGTTAATGTCAGCCAAACAAGTTCGATCGATCGCCTCAGAAATCTGCCCATCGACGGCATCGGATTATTGCGCTCCGAATTAATGGCATTGGAAGCTTTGGACTGTCAAAACCCCAAAATTTGGCTGCAAGATGGTCGCCAATCGGAATTTGTCGATCGCATGGCAGATTGCCTCAGCTTATTTGCCGCTGCGGTAGCACCGCGACCAATATTTTATCGATCTCTCGACTTGCGCGAGTCAGGAGCCGACGGCAGTTTCGGCGATACCTTTGAACCGGAGTTATTTGATTGGGAGTTGTCCGTACTTCAAAAAGTCTGCGAGTCAGGTCATACAAATATCAATTTAATTTTGCCTTTCATGCGTTCTGTAGACGAGTTTGTCTACTGCCGCCAGCGCTTAAAAACTATTTTGAAAAATCGACCAGACCAGTTTCAAATGTGGATTATGGCGGAAGTTCCTTCGGTATTATTTTTATTGCCAGATTACGTAAAAGCAGGAGTTCAAGGAATTTCCATCGGCACCAACGATTTAACTCAGTTTCTGTTAGGAATTCACCGCAAGTCCCAAAAGGTAGGAGCTGGTTTCAACGGACGCGATCGAGCAGTGATGAGGGCGATCGAGCAATTAATCCGACAAGCCAGGGCTGCGGGAATTCCTTGTTCTATCTGCGGCGATGCTCCAGCTTTGTATCCCGAGATAGTTGAATCCTTGGTGCGGTGGGGGATTTCGTCTATTTCGGTGAATGTCGATACTACAGAACAGACTTACAGGGCGATCGCCCGCGCCGAACAGCGCCTGTTGCTAGATGCCGCGCGCGCGATCGTTAAAAATTAACCATTATTACAAAAATCTAGTTTTTGCATAAATATATCGCGCTTCCTCACTGAGTTTTTCTGCGATCGCGCCTTAAGAAACCTCAGCGATCATTTAAAAACATCCGATTTTCAAGCTATGATAGAAATATTACCCACACTTTAACTGGAGGTAGAAACAGTGAAATCAAAAATTATTGCAACCGCAGCAATACTTGCGGCCCTCGGCTGTCTGCATCCCCATCCAGCATTATCTCAACCCGCAACTGACGGCGGGACAAAACCAGGATTCTGGCAACCTCAAGCACAGGTTGACAATACTCGCAACATTACCCTGAGACTGTTAAATGAAACCGGATTAAACCTAGAATACGGTCAATCAGGTGTCGGCTTGTCATCCTTGCCAGTTGGAGCTAGCAAAAACATCCTGGTTCGCATCAGCAACCGCACCGGAGACATTGCCAATATTCCGATTAATGTCAAAGGAGGAACCACAACTTTGAAATACGACTATAACGTTGATGCCAAGGAAAACATTGTGACGGTTCGCATCAGCACATCAGACGGCCGCACTAGGCAAGATCGGTCAGTTTATATTGATGAAAAAGGGCGAATTTACTCTTTCTAAGACTGACGCTAATCAACCCGGTTTCTGCTGATAAATCTTGCTTAGACCAGCTAGGTGTCCGTTCAACAGTTGACAGTTGACAGTTGACAGTTGACAGTTGACAGCAACATCTACTTGAAAGTCCGAGGATTGGAGTAATGAATCGTCTTTTTTTAATTTATCCCTAAAACTCAGAGGCTTTCAACCAATTATTTCTGGTAAGAAATCGGGTTTTACGCCTCCGGTGCGTAAATTCTGTCTGGAAAAAGTCCATGTTTTTTTTATGCAGCGGATTTGACATCGCATCTCCCAAATCAACTGATGCTAGCAATTCGGCGCTACTTGCACGCTGGCGCATCAGGTGAGTTCCGAGAGGATGTCAACCGCCGCATCGCGAACTAATATCCGCTGTTCCTGTTCATACCTCCGCCTCGATTGCCCTCTTCTTTCGGTTTAGCTTTGTTCACTCGCAAGGGACGCCCCATCCACTCTGCACCGTCTAATTCGGTAATTGCAGCGTCTTCTTGGGCATCTTCCATCATCTCGACAAATGCAAAGCCGCGCATCCGACCGGTTTCCCTGTCGGTAGGTAAGACAACTCGCTTGACTGTGCCGTACTCTGCAAATACTGATTTCAGGTCTTCTTCGGTGGCGCGGTAGGACAAATTTCCAATATAGATAGTCATGTCGATCGAACTAAACTTGTTGTTGCTACATATAATAACCGGTTCATTTGACTCTCAAGTGCCATCTCGCTTAAAACTGACCAGAAAGAATTGGTTGAAATCCCCAAGCTTTTTCGGGAGAAATTAAAATCAGACTATTCATTACTCCAATACTCGGACTGACCGGGAGAGGTCGCTCTCTGGGGGTCAACTGTCAACTGTCAACTGTCAACTGTCAACTGTTGAAGGATCGCCTTTGAACTAAAAGGGTTTGCCGCACCGACAAACCCTTTCTACTGACTGCAATAGTTAGTCCTTTTGCTTAGTCGATCGAGATCGACTGAGGCCCGGTGCTTTTAGCATTGGTGGCTTCGGCTGCGGGAGGAGTGTAGGAAGTTGAACCGGCTTGCTCATCGATCCAGCTTCTAACGGGATCTTCGTGAAGGTTGAGTCGAAGCAGGCCAGAAAAAAATCCGCCCGCAAAGGCTATAGGCTGTTGGATCAATTCTTTGACCACTGGGATGAGTTCGTCGAGGAACATTCAAGAGTCTCCTTGTGCTGCTGGGGTTCTATCTTTACTGTACCGTTTGTACGGAGATGCTGGCAGCAGACTGCAAAAAAAGGGCGATCGAGCCTGTTAAAGATGGGCAAGCTCATGCTGCAAAAAACGCTTGCCGGAAAATTGTCGGCAAATGATTTACAATGCTAATCTGTTTGTTTACAAAATTTTATGTGCCGTTTGCTTGGCTACCTCGGCGAGCCGATTTTACTCGATTCTATTCTGTACAAGCCGGAACATTCGCTAATTGTGCAGAGTTACCAGCCCCGCGAAATGACTTCGGGCTTGCTCAATGCTGACGGTTTTGGTATCGGTTGGTATCACCCGCACCTCGATACCGATCCGTTTACTTATAAAAATGTACAGCCAATTTGGAACGACATCAATCTGCCGAGTATCAGCCGATATGTTGAATCCGGCTGTGCGATCGCCTATGTTCGCAGTGCAACTTCAGGACAAGCTATAGATTTGAGCAACTGTCAGCCGTTTCAACACGATCGCCTGTTGTTCGTACACAACGGCTTTGTGCAGAATTTTCGCAAAAGTCTTTACAGACCAATTCGCGATCGGCTCAACGATACCGTTTATCAATCAATTAACGGTACTACAGATTCAGAGCACATCTTCGGCTTATTTGTCAATGAATTAACAGCCGGCAACCTGAGCCTAGAAGCTGCTTTGCAAAACTGCCTGAAAACTTTGGCTGAACTAGCAAACGCTCACCAAGTTGAATTTTCAGCAAATATTATTATCAGCGACGGACAGCAGCTCGTTGCATCTCGTTTTGCTTTCCCAAAAGTCCCTCCTTCCCTGTATTGGCTGCGGGACGATTTAAATTTCCCCAATTCTGTCATCATTGCTTCTGAGCCTTTATTTGGTGGCAATTGGCACGAGTGTCCAGTCCAGAGCACGATCAGTACGGGAGTAGACGGTGAGATCGAAATCAATCCAATCTTGTAGAGAGGCAATTTATCAGGATTTGCAGCAGTGTCGCCGCGGCACTTTTCAACTATTTGCAGACATCGATTACAATACTTTCTGCCGTCAAGCCCATCCAGATTTTAGTCCGGTTGGTTGGCATTTAGGTCACATTGCTTATACTGAGGATTTGTGGCTGTTGCAAAAATGTGGTGGGTTCAAGCCAGTTTTTCCTGAGTATCACCAACTGTTTGCTGCGGATATTTTGCCGAAAAAACAACGGGTTTTTTTGCCAACTTTTCCAGAAGTTGAATTATATCTGGATGCGGTTAGAAAAAAGGTGTTAGATTATTTGGAAATAGCGCCGATCGCACAACAGGAACGTCTCTGGCGGTTTATTATTCAGCACGAAAGTCAGCACTGCGAAACAGTTGCTTTCGTGCTGCAAATGCTAAGGAAGGAAGAAGGAAGTTCGGCAACAAGCAATGTGCGGGATGTAGCGGATAGAAGGCATCAGGAACAAGGAAGTTCGGCAACGAGCAATGTGCGGGATGTAATTGATAGAAGGAATCTGGAAAAACAAGGATTAATTACCAATTACCAATTACCAATTCCCAATTACCAATTCCCGATGCCCGATGCCCCATTACCGATTCCCAATTTAGAGATTGAGATTCCCGGCGGGGAATTTTATATGGGAAGCGATGCTGCTGAAACTTTGGATAACGAACGATCGCGCCATCTGTGCGATCTAAAAGCATACGCGATCGATCGCTATCCGGTCACTTGCGGTCAATACCGAGATTTTATGACATCCGGCGGCTATCAGAACCGCGATTGGTGGTCTGCTCAGGGCTGGGAATGGCAAAAAGTTCATTTAGTCGATCGCCCGCTTTACTGGTCAGAAAACCCTGCTTTCAACAACCATCCAGTTTGCGGCGTCAGTTGGTACGAAGCCGAAGCTTACTGCAACTTCGTCGGGAAGCGTTTACCATCGGAAGCCGAATGGGAAAAAGCAGCAAGTTGGGATCCCACAACTGAGACAAAACTTACCTATCCTTGGGGAGAAGCACGGCCAAATGCCAGCCTGTGCAATCACGGCAATCATCTTGCCAATACCTCCCCCGTTGATGCTTTTCCAACGGGAGCAAGTCCAGCAGGCTGTTGCGATATGTTGGGCAATGTCTGGGAGTGGACAGCTTCAACCTTTGACGGCTATCCAGGATTTGAAAGTTATCCTTATCGGGGATACTCTGAACTCTATTTTGATGGAGAACACCGGGTTTTGAAAGGCGGGAGTTGGGCAACTTTTCCTCAGGCAATGCGATCGACTTTTCGGAATTGGTACTATCCGGGCGTGCGGCAAATTATCGCGGGTTTTCGCTGCGCTATAACTACGATCGCATAGGTTCGTAGTGAGGAATGCGAGTCCTCTAATTTTATGCGGACTGAAGTCCTCACTACGAACCTGGAATGCGAGTCCTCTAATTTTATGCGGACTGAAGTCCTCACTACGAACCGTTCAACAGTTGACAGTTGACAGTTGACAGTTGACAGTTGACAGTTTAAAAGCGACCTCTACCTAAAAGTCAGAAGATTGGAGTAATGAATCGTCTGATTTTAATTTCTACGCCAAAGGGAGAGTCTTTTAACCAATTCTTTTTGGTAAAGTTTATTTTTTAAAACATAAATAGTTAATTTTAGACCATATTTGTTTGTCAAACACCAAAACTTTTTTCCACTTTAAAATACTAGGTTAAAAAAGGTTTGTAAATGATTTAATAATTTAGGTTGATATTTGTTGAATTTTAATTTGTGGACGCGACTCGCCATCGGGTGAGAACATACAGAACCCAGAGCGGCCTCAAAAATCTAGCTTGAGTGCGATCTTCAGCAACGCGACAGTGTGCTATATCAATTTGTGCATCTTAATTTTACTCTATGAAATCTCCAAGACTTTCCGACAAGACAAACCCAGCATCAACCAAAGAAAACCGGCTGCACTTAGAGCGGCTGGTGAGCGCTGTGGCACCGACACCCGCAGAAATCAATGCTGGCAGCGATGCAATTACCGGGTTGACTCAAAACCCCAAAACCCTGCCTCCCAAGTATTTCTACGACGATCGCGGCTCGAACCTCTTCGAGTTGATTTGTCAGTTGCCGGAATACTATTTAACGCGCACAGAAACGGCTATTTTGCAAGAGTGTGCGGGGGCGATCGCCCATTTGACGGGCCCGTGCGAAATCGTCGAACTTGGCAGCGGCAGTTCCACGAAAACCCGGATTCTCCTTGATGCTTACAGCAAATTGGAATATCCGCTGCACTATTTGCCGATCGACATCAGCCCTACTATCCTAGAAAGCAGCGCTTGTCAACTGTTAGCAGATTATCCATCGCTCCAAATTCACGGACTTGTCAGCACTTACGAATTAGCCTTAGCTAAAATTGCCCCGTCGCCATTGCCAACCCGAATGATTTGCTTTCTAGGCAGCACCCTCGGCAATCTAAACCATCAAGAATGCGATGTATTCTTCTCGCAAGTTGTCGGTGCATTGCAGCCGGGAGAGTATTTTTTGCTGGGAATTGACTTAGACAAATCTAAGGATATTTTAGAGCCGGCCTACGATGACAGTCAAGGAGTGACCGCAGCATTTAACTTGAATATGCTGCGACATTTAAATCGGAAATATCAGGGAAATTTTGATTTAGCGCAGTTCGAGCATTGGGCTTTTTACAATCAAGAACAATGTCAAATTGAAATGCACTTGAAAAGTAAGAAGGCGCAAACAGTGAACTTGCGCGCGCTCGATTTAACGGTTGAATTTGCCGCCGGAGAAACTATCCGCAGCGAAATTTCGCGCAAGTTTAATCTCAATACTGTCAAGGCAGATCTTTCGCAGCGCGGTTTAAAGCCGGTGCAAGTTTGGACAGATCCAAATCAGTGGTTTGGCTTGATGCTTTGTCAGTTGACAGTTGACAGTTGACAGTTGGCAGTTGGCAGTTGGCAGTTGACAGTTGACTGTTTTGATAGTTGTTATTTGTTATTTGTTATTTGTTATTTTTGAATATCTCCAAATAATCAGTAACTAATGACTAATGACTACTAATATCATGTCCGGTCGATTACCATAACAAAAAACGGTTCGTAGTGCGGACTTCAGTCCGCAATATGCTACGGACTGAAGTCCGCACTACGAACGGATATTATCGCGCTCGATCGGACATAATATAACTACTGACTAATGACTACTGACTACTGACTACTGACTAATTAACAAATCGGCCGCTGTCCGGGTTTTACGGCGTGAATGTACTCGCTGCCGGATGTCGGCCATCCCCGCTTGTAATAGGCTTCCTCGGGCTTCCCCCAGCCCAACTGCAACAAAATTTCGAGAAAATCCAACTTTTCCCACTTCGAGAGACTCGCCCATTCTGTACGCTGGGCTAGAGCTTCTACGTCGATCGGCTCGATCGATCGAAAATCCTTCCCACTATTAATACTCAAATACAAATCCATCCCCGCAGTTACCCGCTCCCAGAATTCCAAAATCGCAGTCTTAGCAGCCTTCAGCGTCATCAAATCAACTGGTAGAGCGATTAATTCGTCATCCACTGCCGGGTAGCGTAGAGTATTGCCTTTAACCGTCATTTCCCGCCAGACAATCCCAGAAACTTGATGTTCCCGCTGGTATTCGTGCACGGCTGCCTTAAAATTTTGATAAGCAGTGAACTTTTGAACGCCCTCAGATTTGAGAAAGCGATCGATCACGGGGTTTCCTGTAGCAGGAGTTTCAGTCAAATTGAGGCGCCGCCCGTGCAAGCAGGCTTGGCGCTCTTGAGCGAGGATTTTAATGAGTTCCGCCGTGCTGTAGATCTTGGGCATCTTTAATTCAGGCAAAATCTATTGATTTGCGGGTCTGGCTGGTTCGATCTGCTAATTTTCAGTAAAGATTATTTGTTTTTTTGAGCAATATCACTTTTGCCGTTATTTTAACTTTTCTTTGTGCTTAATTCTAGTTTGATAGTTTACACGAGTTGGGCCCATAAATCCCGAAAGCTTTTTGAAAAAAGCAGTTAATCGCGATACAGAATTGCGAGTTAGGCTGTCCGCTGTGCGGCCGACGTACCTCGTGGAATTTTTCGCCAACAACAAAGCCCCCTCACTCGAAGGAGGGGGCTAAACTGAGTTAAAGGTTTGGCAATTGTATTTAGCGAGTCCAACAACCCGAAAAAAAAGCAGCATTCGCGCTTGCTGTCAACTACCAAAACTCAAATTTTTAGTTTCCAAGCTTAGTAGCGTCGTGAAGAGCGATTGTTGTCGCCCCAGCCGCCGCCGCCACCCGAGGAGCGTTTGTTGTTGTTTTCCCGAGGTTTGGCTTTGTTGACTTTCAAGTCACGGCCCATCCACTCAGCACCGTCGAGGGCTGCAATGGCTGCTGCTTCTTCTGCTTCGCTGGCCATTTCGACAAAAGCAAAACCCCGCATTCTGCCTGTTTCCCGATCCACTGGCACTTGGACGCGGCTTACAGTACCGTACTCGGCAAATACTTCGTTGAGGTCGTCTGATGTGACCTCATAAGAAAGATTACCCACGTAAATCGACATAAAATCTCCAGAATCTAATTAGGGTGCAGAGACTTAGATTCGGAGAGACGCTTGTAAATAAACACCAACAAACTACGCAACCGAATTTAATTCTTGAAAAACTACTATAACATGAAGCCAGCAGAATCAGCAATTGCCTGTCTTAATTTTCAATTTAGGGTGCCGTCGGGCAATCTCCCACGGAAAGTATTCTTGATAACTGACATATTGCACTGTTAGCCTCATCACCTTGGTTTTTTGCTGTGCGATCGAGCTGAGGGCTGATTTTTTTGATTGCTGTTAGCAGGTGGATGTTGACAGTTGACAGTTGACAGTTGACAGTTGACAGTTGACAGTTGACAGTTGATTAGACTTCTTGCCTCAGTCCTTTTAATCAAATTTTGGGAAGCTGCTCAAAGCAATCTCACAATTAAAAAAAATGTGGGATGTTGCTCTCAGCAGCGTCCAGTTGACAGTTGACAGTTGACAGTTGACAGTTGACAGTTGATTAGACTTCTTGCCTCAGTCCTTTTAATCAAATTTTGGGAAGCTGCTCAAAGCAATCTCACAATTTAAAGAAAATTGTGGGATGTTGCTCTCAGAAGCATCATAAGTATTTTGAAAAGAAGTCTATTTCATGTGTTAGATGAATTTCTAATCTCCGATCTCCAGTCTCGGATCGCATCGGATTTAGCGCCCTGTAATGGCGACCCAAAAATAATTCTCAAAAGAGTTCTTAGGAATATCTACGCGAATTTTTCTGCCCCAAGTATAAACATCAAAACTAACGCGAGATCGATCGCCCTTTCGGATACTTCCTTCATCAATTGCGACATTTCCCAACAGCGTTACCCAGTGACTCGGATAAGGGATCAGCGGCGGTTTGTTTTGCAGCATTCCCTCAGCAGTAATCAAAGCAAAAGCAAATCCCCCAGCTTTGAGCGCCTCGTCGGCGGCCCGCAGCGCTGGAATATCGCCACTGAAATAAGCGTAGTGGGATTTTACATCGCGGCCTCCCAAAATTTCTCGCGCCCAACCGGCCATTTCCCAAGATTTGGTCATCCCGCTGAGGTTGCGGACAATTTCTGGGGCGTTGGCTTCGATGGGAAATATCAAATTTTCTGATTCGCGCAGTGCGGATAAAACCATCCAGTCTACTTGAGGCATCCGCAAATTGCCTTTGCTTTGCCGCAGCGTCATTGAGGGAGAAATCGATCGCATGGATTGAGTGCGAAAACTGCCGGTTTCCCAAAGACGGCGGCAGATTTCGACGTAGCGGAGGGGGCTGCGCGTCAAGAGTGTAAAGGTGACGGCTGCGGGGCCGCAAAAAGGCTGTCCGCCTTGATTTATTTGAAACGGATCGTGGATGCGCGATCGCATTTCGGCGATAATTTGGCTTTTGTTGAGAGCCGGCCAAAAGCTGAGCAGGTTCGAGCGTTCAAATTCGGAAATTGCCTCATCTGCTTGCTGTAGCGAATTTTGGTTTGACAGTTGGGAAGTGGCACTGGCAATTGCGATCGAGTTGTCTGATTGTGTCATTTTTGCGATAAGTCGGAGCTGTTAATATTTGCCTATATTTGATTGCTTGTGCGATCGCACTCGATCGGGATCGATCAATATTATTTTAGGGTTTAATTAGATTTTTTTGTAGACCGCAGATAATCCACAGGAAGAGAAGAAGAAGAGATATATAGCCTTTCTCAAAAAGGTGAGGTATGACTTACAGGTTATATAACCACCCAGACAAAGAGGGCTCTCTTCCCAACAACGTACCTCATATGAGAGCTTGATCCGCTATAGCCTTTGTCAGAAAGATAGGGCATTGGGCATTGGGCATTGGGCATAGGCCATATCTCATTTTTTCGAGAACCCCTATATCTCGGTAAGTTTTTCCTTATATCATTTCCAATTTCATCGGAATTACTGTAGTGCGAGCGTCTCGCTCGCGATTCAGGCGGTTCGCTATGGACGCTCGCACGCTCAACGATTCAAATATATAATTCCGATGCTAACGGAAACGTTACTATTCCTTCTTCCTTACTAGCTTTGGTCAACTGTCAACTGTCAACTGTCAACTGTCAACTGTCAACCGTCAACTGTCAACTGTCAACTATCAACTGTCTTACCATTTTCCTGACATTGCATCTTTGAGTCTCAATTCTTCTCGACTGACTAGAGCTTCGTAGTAATCTGGTTTGATTTCTAGGGCAACTCCGTAGGAACTAATTGCATCTTGAGTGCGCTGCAATTTTTGCAAAACATCGCCGCGTTGCGCCCAAGCTTCCCAGTTTTGGGGTTTGAGTTGAATTACTCGATCGAAAGCGACAAGTGCTTCGGAATAGCGCTGCATTTTCCCCAGCACCAGGCCTCGCTGCACCCAGCCTTGATAGCTGTCGGGCCAGATAGTAATTGCTCGATCGTATGATGCTAGACTTTGTTCGTATTGTTCCAAATTTGACAGGGCGTTGCCACGTTTCAACCAAGCTTCAAAATTGTCTGGCACGTTTTGAATGACGCGGTTGTAAGCTGCGACGGCTTCTTCGTAACGCTGCAATTTTTCCAGGGCTGCGCCTTGCTGCAATCCTACTTTTGATGTAACGTCTGTTTCAGAACTTAGAGAGATTACTTTATCAAAACAGGCGATCGCTTCTTCGTATTGCTCTAATTTTTCTAGGGCTTCGCCTCGCAAATTCCAAGCTTCTAGAAAATTTCCTTCAATTTGGAGGGCATTGCTGTAAGCGATAATCGCATCTTTGTAGCGTTCCAATTCTGCTAGGGCCATACCTCTGCCCAGCCAAGCTTCGGGGAAATTCGGATTAATTTGAATCGCTCGATCGAAAGCATCGATCGCACCTTCATAATCTATTGATTCTGTCAGTGTTTGCCCCCGCCCGATCCATGCTTCGGGATAAGCGGGATTCATTTGAATTGCGCGATCGAAACAAGCAATTGCCCCATCACGCCACTGGTGTCTCAGGGCCATTCCTTTGTACAGCCAAGCTTCGTAATCGTTGGGTTGGAGTTGCAAGACGCGATCGTAAGCTGTGACTGCTTCTCCATATTTGTGCAATTTTGCCGAAGCAATGCCCCGATTGAACCAAGCCAAAGTGTTTTGTGGTTGCAGTTGAATGGCGCGATCGTAAGAAGTTACAGCTTCAGCGTAGCGTTCTGCCTTCATCAAAGCCAAACCTCGGTTCAGCCAAGCTTCCCAGTTAGTTGGGACGAGTTTGAGAGCGCGCTCGTAGGCCGCTACAGCCTCAGCGTAGCGCGAGGCTTGCAGCAACACGCTGCCTTGCCTGCACCACATCGCGGGCAAATTTGGATGAAGTTGGGTGGCTTTTTTGTAACAGGTTGCTGCTTTGTCCCACTCCTGCATTTCTTCTAAAACTCTGCCCTGCTGATACCAAGCTTCGTGCTTTTCTGGATTGATTTCAATTGCTTTGTCAAAAGTCGCGATCGCCTCGGAGTAATTTTGCAAACTGAACAATGCTGTCCCGCGCAGCATCCAGGCCCAATATTCCTCGGGATTAATGGCGATCGCTCGATCGCAACAGGCTACGGATTCTGCCCAAGAGGACAGTTGCTTGTAAGCTTTGCCCAGATTCAGCCACGCGCGGGCCCAATCCGGCTTAATTTGCACCGCTTTTCCGTAGCAAATGATTGCCGCTTCGTACCTTCCCGATGCGTAGTGTCTGTTGCCCCGATCGTAATCTGGAAATGCTGCAAAAATTCTTAAAATCGGGGGCAGCAGAGCTGGTTGGGGGTTTGGGGAGTTTTCCGTGGTAGAAGTCGAAAGGTCTGGCATACGCCTTGCACGTAAAAAAGTTAGTGGGATAACAAGCTGGCGGTCTTATATATTAACTTATGATTTTGTTAAATCGCTGCTGTTTTGAGACAAACTTAGCATATCAGGTCTACTGCCACTCATTATTTTTACTTAAGTGTTTATTTATACAATTATGCAGCGATCCTACTTGAATTATGCAGCGATCGTACTTTGCAGATACCGCTGTACAATACGGTCAAGACACCAACTAATATGTCCCGATCGAGATTTTAAATCAAATTTAATATGTTACTTTTGCACGCATTTTTAGATTTCACGGACTGCTTTATGGACTCCGATCGCAAGTCGATCGACTCTAGCCCCAGTTATTGGTACGAAGGCCTTTGTCCTCAAAGTGGCGAGTTACTAAGACTTCCACGCACTCGAATGTCCGAGGATCTGGCGCGGGGTTTGATGCAGTACCTTGCTGCTGACGATTCCTACGATCGCGAGGGGAAGATGTACGGCATCTTGCTGGTGGAAATGCCTTCGGGGGAACAGCGAATTCTCAAAGCATTTTCTGGGTTGCTGAACGGTTGCAGCGTTGTTGACGGCTGGGTGCCGCCGATTCCGGGGCGATCGCGAGTTGAAGCGACAGAAGCCCGCACGCTGGCTCAATTGGAGGCGATGAAACAGGAACTGATTGCACTGAATCAACTCCCGCAGCGACAGGAATATGCAGCCTTATTGAGCGAATTTGAATTGCAATTGCAAGTTTTGAATGCGCGGCACCGCAATTGCAAGCAGCAGCGAGACGAACAACGTCAATTACTGTGTCAAACTCTCGCAGGAGACACGCTCTTAATAGCCCTGGAAAAACTAAATCAAGAAAGCCGTTTGGAGGGAATTGAATGCAGGCAATTAAAACGGCAGCGGGATGCAATATTGCAGCCCCTAAAAAAGATCGTTGAAGCTGCCGATGAGCGGATGCGGGTGCTGAAACAAGCGCGAAAAGAACTTTCCCGCGAACTTCAGGCCGAGATGCACGCAGCTTACAGTCTGGTGAATTTTTTGGGAAAATCGCGATCGCTCCAGGAATTGATGCCAACTAATTCTATTCCCACTGGTACTGGCGACTGCTGCGCGCCAAAATTGCTGCACTGCGCGGCAGTACACAATCTGAAACCGCTAGCAATGGCTGAGTTTTGGTGGGGGGCGCCATCGGGTGACAAAGTTCCGGGAGAGTTTTATGGTGCTTGTAGCGATCGGTGTCAGCCGTTGATGGGTTTTTTGCTGTCAGGATTGCCACAAAATCCAATTGTTTCCGGGCCGAAAGCTTACCCGGCTTTTTCACCATCAGCTAATAGCAAAAGTTTGTCAAAAGCCGAATTTAAAAAAAGTGTAAATCAGTCTTTTAATGGTGGCATCGAAGCCCGCCCGACAAGTCAGACTTTGAGGGGCAAGCTCCATGCCGATCCCACAAATCATCAAAACAATCATGGTGGAACGGGCAAGATGCCTGTTCCCGATCGCTCTTGGGGCAAGCTCCATGCCGATCCCACAAATCATCAAAACAATCATGGTGGAACGGGCATCTTGCCCGTTGCAAAAAAAACTGTGGCGGAGGCAGAGACTCGCTCTTGGGGCAGGCAAGATGCCCACCCCACAAATCTCAAAAAAATTGGTGGAACGGGCATCTTGCCCGTTACAGATCGCTCTTGGGGCGCGCAAGATGCCCATCCCACAAATCATCAAAACAATCCTGGTGGAACGGGCATATTGCCCGTTACCAATCCCCAGGAAATGCTGCCAATTGTTTATGAAGACAAATGGTTGATTGCAGTCAATAAACCCTCCGGTTTGCTGTCAGTTCCAGGTCGTTATCTAGAAAATCAAGATAGCGTTTTGAGTCGCTTGCAAAACTTGTTACAGGACGGGTTAGAACTGACGGCGGTTCATCGGTTAGATTTAGCAACATCGGGTATTTTGTTGCTGGCGCGGGACAAAGAAACGAGCAGTCAACTAAGCCTGCAATTTGAGAAACGGCGGGTTCACAAAGTTTATGAAGCAGTGCTTTCGGGGACTGTCAACATAGAGGCGGGGACGATCGCACTCCCGGTAAAAGAAGACCCGAAAAATTCCCTACTTCAGCAAGTTAATTGGGAGTGCGGAAAACCCAGCGTTACTCGGTTTCAGGTAATGGCGAAGGAGGGAAATTGTACTCGCGTTGAGTTTTTGCCGCTGACGGGGCGCACGCATCAATTGAGGGTTCATGCAGCGGATGTTCGAGGGCTGGGAATGCCGATTTTGGGCGATCGACTTTACGGATGTCATGCCGCTGCGAACCGACTGCACTTGCACGCGCGGGAACTCTCCTTTGAACATCCGCAGTTGGGTTCAAGGCTCAGCTTACAGGTGGCGACGCCATTTTGATCGCGCGGGCGATCGCAAGTCCGATAGTGCGATCGCCTGCAAGTAAAATAACAAGCACAGGAATTTCAACTCGCCTCTGTTTAGGAAACCTGAAAATGCTACAGACTCCCACGAAAACCCTTACCCCATTAGTCACAAGTTAAGCTAAAAACACTGTTGTCAATGAGTAATCTTACTCATTTTTTACCGAGATACCAATTAAAATATGACTCCATTTGTTGCCTTATTATTGCCAAAAAATTGTTCGGGACT
>NZ_JAHRFA010000048.1:0-54666 GCF_020883045.1 Microcoleus sp. CAWBG58
CCGTGTTCGGCCCATTTGTCGGCGGAATGATACCAGTGTTCGGCCCATTTGTCGGCGGAATGATACCAGTGTTCGGCCCATTTGTCGGCGGAATGATACCCGGGTTCGGCTCATTTGTCGGCGGAATGATACCCGGGTTCGGCTCATTTGTCGGCGGAATGATACCCGGGTTCGGCTCATTTGTCGGCGGGATTGGCTGCCGATTTGTTGGCGCTGGATCTTTGCCGTCGTCAGTCAACAACACAATATTACCCACAATACTAGAACGCGGAAACGACTGCGATGTAATTCTAGATTGTCCAGTTGTAATTGCACCCGCCGTACCGTTAATAGTAGTATCTCCCACGACAAACGGTTGAATCGGCGGCCCTTGATCTCCACCAGCGTGCACAATTGTAATTTTGCCACCACCGGCGCCACCGGCAGTAGAAATACTAGCAAATCCTGTTGGCGAAAGTGAGGTGGAAAAACCACCTGTAGCGCGGAAAAAATTCCCCGTCGAAATAAAGACATCGCCACCAGTGCCACCTGTACCGCCTTGGGCATTAATTGACTCTACTTGCAGATCGCCGATCGGATCTAAGAACACATTACCACCATTTCCGGGTGTACCGAAGGAGGTAATTTTTCCCGCCGTAATTGAATTTAAAGCTTTAACGGTAATGTTCCCGCCAGTATTTCCCGCTGTATTCAAATCTCTAGCATTCACTTTTCCGGTAGGGCTCAACAGCTCGATTGTCCCTCCATTTGCCCCGTTTGAAGCAGTGACATTTCCCAACAAATTGATATTTCCGGCGCTATTTACTTGCAAGCTTTGGGCGTTAATCTTCGAGTTTGCTGTCACATCCGCAGCATTGGCTGTCAGATTTCCTAGGGCTGTGGTTGCGCCCACCGATCCATTGAAAGTGATGCTGCCGCTACCTGCTGCGAGATTTAGATTCCGGGCGCCATCTATACTGTCGATCGCACCTCCAAAGCCAATATTCCCCCCAGCCGTCTTCAATACAGCATCTTTCGTCAACCCGAGAGTACCGTTAATATTGATATTGCCGTTATTCGTGGTAACGTTGCCACCCAATTTAGTATTTAAGGCAGTAACATTCAAACCTGTCAGTGGTGTTGTGTTTCCGATATTTCCTTGCAGCAGCACATTGCCTTTAGTAGCATTGATGTTCAAGCGCCGAGATCCATCGATCGCACCTGCAACACTAACATTACCGACGGCACTGCTGAGAGCGACATCATTGCCGAGTTTGACATTATTGCCGTTAAGAGCAATACTGCTGTTGTCATTTCCGGTAATATTGGCGTTAAGTGCGATCGTACCACTGCCCGCTTGAATCGTGACTGGGGCGGTAAAAGTGAGATCGTTAGGAATAGTAATATTGCCAGTGCCATCGAATCGCCCGATCGCGATCGAGCTAAATCCCTTTTGAATCAAATTAATTTCCGATGCCGTCAAATCTAAAGCGGGAGTAGTGTTGTCGGTGCCACCAACCACAATATTTTGTCCTGCCTTTGTCGGTTGCAACGTTAGCGCGCCTGTACCTGAAACCTTATCGGAAAAATTTATTTCACTTGCTGTTAAATTCAGCGAGTTACTTCCTGCTGCTAAAGTCGAACCGAAAGCAATAGTTGCATCTCCCGGTGTCAAACTTACAGGAGCTTTTAGTGTCACCGGGCCTTGAAAACTGATGTTATCATTAGTTGTGGTGACATTGTCGCTAAGCGCAACACTTCCCGGCCCTTTTTGACTGAATGCACCGTCTAAATTCAGGTTTTTCTCAATATTGAGATTAACCTTATTGGTAATTGTGAGCGTGCCGTCATTGTTGGTTGTGACAATTCCTTTGAGATTAACATTGTCAGCAGCAATACCGAGATTGCCAGCTACGTCAACAGTCTTGTTGAAAGTAACGTCGCTGCCTGCGAGAATCTGATTGTTGGCAATTGTCACTGCATCTGCATAAGTTTGAGCGCCAGTTGTCGTGACGCTGCCACCTAAAGATGTTTTGCTGTTGGTAGTTAAACTTGTCAGAGGAGTTGTTTTGCCGATCGCACTTGTGAAGGTAACATTACCGCTAGCCGCCTTCACCGTCAAATCGCCACCACCGTCAACAGTATTGTTAAAAGTTAATTCGCTGCCAGACAGAATCGGATTGTTGGCAATCGTAACTGCATCGTTATAGGTTTGAGTGCCGGTTGTAGTGACATTTCCCTTCACTTGAGTTATACCACCCGCATCTGTAGTCAAACTCGCCGCCTTGACTGTTTGATTAAATGCAGTTATTCCTTGAGAAGTAGCTTTCAGATTGCCGATCGCACTTGCAGCCCCAACTGCACCGCTGAATGTAATATTCCCACTACCCGAATTCACAGTCAAATCGCTACTACCGTCAACACTATTATTGAAAGTCACAGCGCTACCTGACAGAATCGGATTGTTGGCAACTGTGACAGCATCTCCATAGGTTTGAGCGCCAGTTGTAATGACATTCCCCTTGAGTATAGTTGCACCAACCGCATTGGTAGTGATGCTAGCAGAACTGACAGTATTAAATGTGGTTATACCTGTAGAGTTAGCAGTCAGATTGCCGATCGCACTTAGAGTCCCAACTGCACCGCTAAATGTAATATTACCGCTACCCCCATTCACAGTCAAATTGCTGCTACCGTTCACAGTATCCTTGAAAGTAACGCCGGTGCCTGCGAGAATTGGATTGTTGGCAATTGTGACAGCATCTCCATAGGTTTGAGCGCCGGTGGTAGTCACATTGCCATTTAATTCAGTTTTACCGCCAGCATTGGTAGTGAAACTGCTAGCAGTGACAGCATTAAATGTAGCCGTACCACCACTGTTGACAATAATATTTCCTAAGGGTGCGGTATTACCTATAGCACCTTTCACCGCAATATTTACCGTACCTGTTTCTAAAGTGAGATTGCCACTGCCATCAATATTATCATTCAACAGAATCTTGCCACTTGCTGAATTTCCATTGCCGATTAAGACGCTATCTCCGACTGAGACATTACCCTTAATTGTGATATCTTGAGCTGCGGTGGTAATATTTCCATTCAGGTTATTAGTAGTAGCGTTGAGAGTAACTGAAGCATCATCAGTTCCCGAAATTGCTTGACCTTTATTTACAACAATTGTGCCTTGAGTATTAAAAGTCACAGGATCTTTGAAAACAGCAGGCAAATTGTCTACCGTGATATTGCCTGTTGTAGAATTAGTTCCGATCGCAATTCCACTAAATCCATTAGCCAAGGACGATAAAAATTGTTTTCCTAAATCGATCGCCTTCGGATCGTCAGCAAGTGCATCCTGGAAGCGAATTCCGACATTGGGCGAAGACGGCGCAATTGACAAAGTACCCTTACCCTGTACGGAATCTGGGCCTCCCGAAAAGCTCATGTCATTACCGCTAATGCTAATATTTCCCGTACCGGGCAATCCCCTAGCATCAATGATATTGATCCGAACTAGATTGGGTGTGGCGATCGCGATATCGCCACCCGCACCGTTCGTAGAACTAGAGTTCCAAACTACTCCGGGATCTGCTAAAATGTTGCCTGTTTTGCCCGTGAGGGTGATTTTTCCACCATAGCCAGCGGTAGAACTAGAGTTAAGATTACCAGGACTAATATTGTTGGCACTCAGTGCAATCGGGCCGCCAATTCCGGTAGTAGAACTGGTATCGATCGCCCCTGTGGAACTCCTCGTAATATTACCATTGTTGCTCGTAAGCGCGATCGCCCGTCCGGGATTCGTAATATTGCCTGTAGTAATATCGCCAGTAGTGGTAATCGCGATCGGGTTTGATTTAGAATTGGTAACATTCAGAGAATTAACTATTGTCAGGGAACCCAAAGGCACAGTCCCCCCAATTGCTTCGCTGAGATTGATAATACCTGTTCCCGAAGTCAAAGTTAGCTTCCCATCACCGTCAACAGTTCCCCCAAAATTAATATCGCCTGCCTTCGTTAACCCAGTATCGAGAGTGACATTAGAACCCTGAACGAGAGACACTTTACCACCAAACTTAATATTCTGTTCGTTGGTGACAACATTTGCATTTAAGTTAGTAGTGGGAGCATCAAAACTAATTGAAGCATTATTTATCCCTTTAATGTTGCCATTGACTGCAATTGTGCCGCTAGTTTGGGGAGAGCGAAATGTGACCGGAAAATCAAAACTAACAGCAGTAGGGTCAGCAATTGCGATCGTCCCACTGCCGTCCGCCCGCCCGACAATCATTTGGGAAAATCCCTTGAAAGCTGCGAGTTCAGTAGTGCTGAGATTCAAATCAGTAGAATTACCAGCAGTGCCAACAGTAATACCTAAACTTGGAGTCAGGGGTTGCAACAGAATCGTACCTTTCCCACTGACTTGAGACGTGGGTGAAACCGTAATTGCATCACTGGTCAAAGTAACATCATTACCGGTTCCCGCCGTCAGGTTAATGTTGCTATTATTCAGGTTAATTTCATTAGTACCGCTTGGCCCATTACCAGTCAGAGCAACATTTCCCACCGTCGATTTGAGCGAGCTCTTATTCAGAAAAATTGCCGCCGAACCGATTGCTGCCTTACCATTCAGATCGATACTTGCCTTCGTCGATTCTACTGCTGAATTACCCTCAACAATAATGCCGTAATTTGTTTTATTGATACCAGTCCCCGCACCTGTGCCAGTCATGGCGATATTTCCACTCGCCGATCGCACGTTAGAATTAGCAACAGATATCCCGCTGTTATTGTCTGTGCCCGCACCAGCCGTACCGTTGAAAGAAATACTTCCGCTTCCAGTTGATTCAACTAACGATCCATTTAGAAGTGGTACATCTGACGACGGCAGGTTTTCCATGCGAATACCCTGGTTACCGCTTCCAGTGCCACCACCTGTCCCTGCGAAACTGATGTTTCCATTGTTTGATAGCACTTTGCTGGCGTTAATCAATATCCCGAGATTGTTGTTTGTGCCCGCACCGCCGGTACCGCTGAAAGAAATACTGCCGCTTCCAGTTGATTGCACTAAGGCCGCGTTGTCGATCGCAATACCGTAATTACTGCTGCCACTGCTGCCACCTTTTCCAATAAGACTGATATCTCCATTGAGCGATTTAACGCTGCTATTTGTCTCAAGAGATATCCCTCTATTGCTGCCATTAATCCCATTGCCACCCGTACCCGTCAGGCCGACTTTTCCCGTTCCCGTTGATTCCACCACGGCATTACCCAACATCTGAATTCCGTATCCAGATCCGCTGCCGTTACCAGTCAGTGTAATCTCACCATTGAATGAACTTATCGTAGGCCCGCGCAAAACTATCCCGGAACTATTGAGGCTACCACCGCTAGTGCCGCTAAGGGTAATCTTTCCCGTTCCAGTAGTTGCTAAAGTAGCTGTTGTAGCAGGTGTAACGGTTCCGCCAGATACTTGAATGCCGACGTTACCTGACGAATTTACTGCACTACTACCAGTGAGATCAATATTTCCACCACCAGCATTAATTGTACCACCATTAATATTAATCCCATTTCCATTGACAGTATTCCCGCGGCCAATACCGGTAAAATTGCCACCATTTGTATTAATGGTCGCATTGGTAATGGTGAGACTACCACCGGTGAAATTATCGGCATCTGCATTGACGGTGATATTGCCTCCCTGAGTTGTGATATTGTTGTTAACAAATATGCTATTACTGGCATTCAGAGTCAGGGAATTTTTATTGGCCCAAGCAATCGGAGCGCTAACTGTAATATCCCCTGCACTCGCACCAAGAGATGTAGTAGAAATAGTGACATTACCTAAACCCAATTGCGTTTGCAGCGTCCCGTTATTAATTGTAGCCGTAGGCGCAGCGATACCGGGAGCAAACACTCCTCCCCCGAATGCACCGCCTGCATCCGCACCTGTGCTAATAGTAATATTAGTAGGATCTAACAATAAGGTTCCGGCACTGCCGACAGTCGATCGCAAATCCACCAACCCAGCGAAATCCAGCGATTGTTTTCCCGATACCTCCACAAACCCGCCATTCCCAGAAAACAAGCCACCTCGCGCAGTAATATTCCCATTAAAACGAGTAGTTTCATCAGCCCAAACAATCACTCGCCCGCCATTACCGTTGCTAATCGCATCCACATTAATTGTCGAATCTGCACTCACAAACGTCCGCACAGCATTGGGTACAGTCCCCAAACCCTGAAAATCTCCGCCAATCAGTACATTCCCGCCGCCGTTAATACCCGAAGCATCGATGTTAGCCGCGATCGCGCCTACGCGATCGCCTAAAATGTTAACATTACCGCCAGTATTGCCAGAGACGTTGATACTGCCGCTGGCGATCGCAGTTCCCGCAGTTACAGGCACTGCCACATTCCCCGCCAGCACAACATCCCCATTCGCATTTACCGTCAAATTCGTTGCTTGTTCCTGCCCTTTACCCGTCAGTAACTCCGGCAAAGATAACACCGGCTGCGTCCAATTATTCGGCAGCGAACCCCCAGTTGCTGTTGGTTGAACATCCAAACTCAATAAATTTCCCGCTTGAGAAATCCGCACCAAATTTTGACCGGGTACAGCCGCAATCAGAATGTTACCTCCCGGCGCCGTTAACTGACCTGTATTGACAACTGTACCCCCCGTCAAACTTAAACTTTGACCGGGTGCCACGGTCAAATTTCCTGCATTTACAATGCTTCCTGCTTGCGGACTGGTAAATGCGAAACTGTTGGGATTCCCGATTAAAGCTGCCCAGTTGTTATTGGCGATCGCACTAAACCACTGATTGTTCCCAAAACCGATACCTGTGGCCGCCGTGGCGTTAAAAGAACCCGGTACGTTGAGGCTGGCATTTTGTCCGAAAATTATCCCCGACGGATTCATCAAAAACAGGTTGGAATTTCCACCTGTCACTTGAATTAAGCCGTTGATTACAGAAGGATTTCCTCCGTTAATTCTTCCTAAGATATTTTGAATGTTGGGATTGCTTAAAAAGTTTGCCGTTTGACCGGAACTGAGACCAAACTGAGTAAAACTGTGAAACAGGTTAGCCTTGTCACCGCCCAATGACCCCCCGGAAATGTCGTAGCGATTGCCGTTGGGTGTCACGACTGTGTTCGTGCCGTCTGGTGCGGGGGTGATGGGTTGCGCGGAAGCCGAGCCGGCCGCTGCATTGAGGCAGCCAACTATGAATAACCATCCGAGCAAATGTAGTTTGTTGGCTGCCATTGTGGTTAAAGATTTGTGCTAAAAGTGCGATCGTATTTATCTTTCCCTATTCTGACTCATGAAGGTTCCTCCTGTCAATAGGATTGATACTATTTCCCCTCAGAAAAATATAGTAAATCCGCAGGAAATCTATCTATTTAATCACCATAAATAATTGTTTTAAAGCTGGAACCCTTTTAAGGATAAATTCAAAGCAGACTATTCATTACTCCAATCCTCTTCTTTCCTTTGTCAAGTGCTATCAACTATCAAATATTAACTATCAAATATTAACTAAGCTGTGGAGGATTTAAACCCCTAACTATCCAGCTCCGGGTGCGTCAGCTACAACACTGACTATACATGGAAAATACCTTGAAACTGACGCACCCTACAATACGCATTTTAAATGCTCCACAGCTTGTCAACTGTCAACTGTCAACTGTCAAGTGCCAAACAACTCCCTCCCATCGCTACTCCCGGCCGCCGCCACATCCCAGCTCGCTTTAGCCAAGCAACTCACCCAACAGCCAAAATTTTCTGAGAAACTTTATAATTTTGGGACGAGCTTTACCAAAATTTCACAAAAATTGACAAAAAAAATATATAAATTTTGATGAAAGCTAATATTTGCAAGTCTTCCAGTCAATTTGAGACACTTAGCGATACCAATAGATGTAGTAGCTTGTAAATCTATACTGAGTAAAAATCTGGCTGTGACAGGTCACCAACCCCAGCTATCAAGGCATGGGGCTTGAAATCGGACTACGCACCTTCACAAATTCAGGACTAAACCAGTGTCTAGCCTACGTCTTTAAGACAAACTGAACTGTCACTCCTTGTGGTATCCCCCAAAACGTTAAGAATGCCACCGCAGCGTTTTTAACCACTTTGGCAGTCAGTGGCTAGCGGGAAATATACACCTAGAAATAGGGCTTACCGTAACTTTTCGGTAGCAAACACTATGCGTACAGGGTCGCAAAATTTGAAACGGTAATTGTCCCGTTGAAAGTGCAACACTTTCATCACACCGAACTCTTGCGACTCGCCCGGCGGTAGTAACAACAAATGTAAAGCCGTCCTAAAAGGACGGGGTTTCAAACCCATTTTTCTGATGAAAATATTCTGCCACTAGAGTATCAGTGAAAACTCTTAGAACAAGCACTCATTGACTCAAAAACACACCTAAGTGATATCAGTCTCTAGAGTCACTGGTGTAGAGCCTGTTTGGTCGGTTTGACGATCGCCCTTAATATCCGAGGGTCGCGATCGTCTATTCCCGTCATGGCAAGATACAAGCTAGGATTTAGCACCTTACTAACTAACAATACTGGAGGAATCAGGGTTATGGCTACCTTAACGCTAGTCAAAAAAACATCTTTTACAGTCGCCAGCTTGGCAACCACAATCTTGCTCAGCATCTGTACGCCCGCCCGAGCTTTCATGTTTGGCACCAGCGGCATCCAGTTCGATCGAGATACCAATATCAACTTTACATTCGACCAATCTCACGGCGCTTACCAGTCTAGCTTGTGGGTAGCCCAAGCTCAGACAGGAGTCAATGGCTACAGCAACATCACCCGACTGTTTTACGAGTTCAAACCCTCAGATAACGGAAGCGCCGATGAATGGAAAGGAACCTTCGGCAACTCAGTCAGCTCGAACAACGGCTCCCCAACTCAAACCTTCACCTTTTTGCAGGATCAAGTTTATGCCCTGCTGCTGTGGAGCGACAGCGGTAGTGGCAAACAATTCGAGCAGTACGCCTCCAGCAGCACCTTCATGAACAGCCCCGAATGGTTTGCCGCCAACACCCAATTTCGCAGAAATGACTGTCTGGTGTCTGGATGTCAGCAAGCCGTATTTGGCGACTTTGGGCTCAACCCCCGCTCCACCGAGTCATTTACAAGCATCAACGGCGGTAAAGGCCCAGAAGAATATTCATCGGTCACAATGGCCCAACTGGCTCAGGGTACAAGAATTTCCTTCGACGATGCCGGAGATGGAAACGATCGCGACTTCCAAGACTTCACCGTCTCGGCCGAGCTGGCACCCGAGCCGGTAACAATATTCGGCAGTATGCTGGGGATCGGGGCTTTGGCGGCGGCTCGCGGGAAAAAAAAGCGACAGCAGCAACCAGAAAAATGACTCTTAAGCATCCCCATACAAATCTAAATAGTGCGTCTGTTCAGTGGTACTCTGAGAAATAGCATTTCTAAATGTTAAGACTTTTTCCACAACGGGAAAAATAGAATCCTAACAAAGGCACTATTCATGGTATCCACTGCAACAAAAACGAACGTAGGCTACATCACCCAAATCATCGGGCCTGTTGTAGACGTAAAATTCCCAGGTGGCAAACTGCCCCAGATCTATAACGCTCTTACAATTTCCGGCAAAAACGAAGCAGGTCAAGACGTTTCCGTTACCTGCGAAGTTCAGCAACTGCTCGGAGATAGCCAAGTGCGTGCAGTTTCCATGAGTACCACCGACGGCTTAGTGCGCGGCATGGAAGTAGTAGATACAGGAGAATCGATCCAAGTTCCGGTTGGCATCCCAACTCTCGGCCGTATTTTTAACGTCATCGGCGAACCCGTAGACAACCTCGGCCCGGTCAATACTTCCGAGAGTATGCCCATTCACCGCAACCCGCCGGCTTTCACCGAACTGGAAACCAAACCTTCGGTGTTTGAAACTGGGATCAAGGTCATCGACCTCCTGGCTCCCTACCGTCGCGGTGGCAAAATCGGTTTGTTCGGCGGCGCAGGCGTCGGCAAAACCGTAATTATGATGGAACTCGTGAACAACATCGCTAAAGCTCACGGCGGCGTGTCCGTGTTTGGCGGTGTGGGCGAGCGCACCCGTGAAGGTAATGACCTTTACAAGGAAATGATCGAATCTGGGGTTATTAACGAAGAAGACCGCAGCAAGTCGAAAATTGCCCTAGTATACGGTCAAATGAACGAGCCACCTGGTGCTCGGATGCGCGTGGGCCTGTCGGCTCTGGCGATGGCAGAATACTTCCGCGATGTCAGCAAGCAAGACGTGCTTCTGTTCATTGATAACATCTTCCGGTTCGTACAAGCTGGTTCTGAAGTATCCGCTCTCTTGGGTCGGATGCCTTCGGCTGTGGGATATCAGCCGACTCTCGGTACAGACATGGGCGACTTGCAAGAACGGATTACTTCGACTACTGAAGGTTCGATTACTTCGGTACAAGCTGTATACGTACCTGCGGATGACTTGACTGACCCGGCTCCAGCTACAACTTTTGCTCACTTAGACGCTACAACTGTGTTGTCTCGCGGTTTGGCTGCGAAGGGCATTTATCCGGCTGTTGACCCGCTGGATTCTACTTCTACAATGTTGCAAGTTAGCGTTGTTGGCGAAGAGCACTATGGTGTTGCTCGTCAGGTGCAGTCTACTCTGCAACGCTACAAGGAATTGCAAGATATTATTGCGATTTTGGGTTTGGACGAGCTGTCTGAAGATGACCGCTTGACTGTTTCTCGCGCTCGCAAAATTGAACGCTTCTTGTCTCAACCGTTCTTTGTAGCAGAAGTGTTCACCGGTTCCCCCGGTAAGTACGTCAAGTTGGCAGATACCATTAAGGGCTTCCAAATGATTTTGGCTGGCGAACTTGATGAGTTACCTGAACAAGCTTTCTATTTGGTTGGCGATATCAATGAGGCGATCGCCAAAGCTGAAAAAATGAAGGCTGACGCTAAGTAATTTTAGTCAGTTGACAGTTGACAGTTGACAGTTGACAGTTGTCATTAGTCAGCAGTCATTAGTTAATAGCTAATGACTGCTGACTAATGACGAATAACTAACAACTAATAACTAACAACTAATGACTAACAACTAATGACTAATGACTGCTGACTAATGACTAAGGACAATTTATGACATTAACTGTGCGCGTAGTGGCCCCAGACAAAACTGTTTGGGATTCTAATGCTGAAGAAGTAATTCTGCCAAGCACGACAGGCCAATTGGGTATCTTGACCGGTCACGCTCCGATGTTGACTGCTTTGGATACCGGAGTGATGCGCGTCCGTCCTGGTAAGGAATGGGTGTCTATTGCTCTGATGGGCGGCTTTGCAGAAATCCAAGAAAACCAAGTAACTATCCTTGTCAACGGCGCTGAAAAAGGCGAAACGATTGATAAAGAAGCTGCTCGTACTGCTTACACCGAAGCAGAAGCTCGTTTGGAAAGCTCTGCTAGTGGCACTTTGCAAGAGCAAATTCAAGCTAAGCAAGCAATCAAACGTGCGAGAGCTCGTTTTCAAGCGGCCGGCGGCACGATTTAGTCCTCAGGGTAGGGACACGGTGCTTTTGTATCTCTGGTTGGTATCCAAGTCTAGATCCCCCCTAACCCCCCTTCTTAAGGGGGGGGACAAGAGTATTCAAAGTCCCCCTTCTTAAGGGGGATTTAGGGGGATCTAGACTCAGGGATCAACGAGATTTCTTAAGGGTTTTAGACTTAAGTTGACACCAATCAACATTGTTGTGTTCCTAGTGTGAGTGCTAAACCCCGGCCTCGGACAATAGAAATTGCATTGTTTCCCAAGATAGCCCTTGCTCGATATAGCGGGGGTTATTTGGATTGTAGGGACTATAGAGCCGATCGACACTGACAATCTTTGCTGTCTCCGGCAAAACTGGCACTTCTGGATCGCTCGCGGTCGATCGCACCAGGGAGCTAGAAAACCCTTTAAAAATAGCAATTTCGTCGAATTCGCCGTCAATTTCGGCCTTCACGATTAACACTTCGTGCGATCGGGCGATCGTGTATTGTTCCAAGCGGCGAGCAATAGAGTCAGCCATAGCAAATATCACCGATAATGCGCGAAGGGAAGTCCCCATCTTTCCAGTATGGGAAGGAACGTCGCGCCAATTAATTAAACGTCCGACAGGACATCCGCTTTGACAGTATAATGCACTTAGGTGAGTTTTGATTGGGTATGAAACAATTTCTGACGCTAGTTGTCAAGCTTCAAGTAGATATTAATCAGCAGCAAATGTTGATTGATACAGCTAGTGCTTTTGCGTCAGCTTGTAACTGGATAAATCAAAATGTCAATCCAGGTTTGACTAACAGAAACTCAGTTCAAGCCGTCTGTTACAAAGAAGTAAAAGAACAGTTTCAATTAACAGCTAATCATGTAGTTAGAGCTTGTGCCAGAATAGCTGCCAATCGTTTAACCGCCAAACACAAAGGTAAAAAGGTTAAATCTATTCAACCAACGAGCTTTGATTGTGATGCGAGAACTTTTCGTTTCATTGAGTCTAACTGGACGGTTAGTATTAGCACTATTGGTAAAAGGTTAACTGCACCCATTAGAGCGAGTAGCTACCATCGCGACAAACTGCAAGACCAACAACCTACCTCTGCTCAAATCTGTTTACATCGTGATGGGGATTGGTATAGCGGTTTTCAGAAAGATTCGCGGACGTTGTTGGGCTTGGGCCCTCTTAGTGGAACTGGTTATGTAAGCTGTCAGTCGTACCTCATCTTTTTGAGAAAGGCTATACGTTCATCTTCAGCTCAAGTCCCAAACGCCAACTCCTCTTGCATCGGCAAGTGTAATTGGGGTTGATTTGGGTAGACGAGATATAGCTGTTACAAGCACGGGGAAATCCTGGTCAGGAAAGGAGATTCAAAAAACTAGAGACAAATATAGTCGTGTTAGAACTTCTCTTCAAAAGAAAGCATCTCAAGGCACAAGATCAACTAGACGTAGAGCTAGACAGATTTTGAAACGGTTATCGGGACTTGATGTGAAGATACCAAGCATGGCTCACCCACAACATCTCGAAAGCGATTATTCAAGAGGCAAAACAAACTCAATCCTTTGTTTCTATCGAAGATTTAACAGGGATTCGCGAGCGAACCAACTCGAAACCTAGAAACAAAACTGAAAGAAGCCGGTCTAATTCTTGGGCTTTTTATCAGTTAAAAACATTTCTTGAATATAAAGGAATTAAGGAAGGAGTATCGGTGGTTACCGTCAACCCAGCCTATACAAGCCAAAGCTGCCATTGTTGGCAAGCATATCGGTGTCAGAACCCAGAAGCAATTTAAGTGCAGCAATCAAGCCTGTGGCCCGATTGGAGGCGCCGATGTTAATGGCTCAAAGATGATTGCTTTAGTGGGGCTGAGTGTAAACCAGCCCAGAGGTTCTCAGTTGTTGGCTTGCACGATAACTGAAGGGCTACCAAAAGCCATCGCCTTCTAGGCGTGGGGTAGTTTACTTTCCTGAAATCTGCTATAATATAGCTTAATTTTGCCGCTCATTTCAGAGACGGCCAGCCAAAATTTTCTATTTAATTAGACCGTTTTTAACACCTGGGAATCAGCGGACATAACATAAGTCCTGTCAAAAAGATCTCGAAGATATTACTCCTGCAAAACCTACTTCGACGATATTTTATGAGCCACAAAAATCCGAGGTTTCAATTATCGTTTTTGATTCAAAATATTAAACAGCATTTGGCTTGGAAATATTCGCTGCTATTTATACTATTTTTTTGCTTGAGTTTAACTGTAGCAAGTTGCAACTCCGATCTGATAAATAGCTTTACAGAAAAAAAAACGAACTCATTCTCAAACTTAACAAAAATAGTAAGAATCGGCCATCAGCCTTTCGGAGCATTGTTTTATCTCAAAGCTAAAGGATCTTTGGAAACCCGTTTAGCAAAAATGGGTTGGTCTGTAGAATGGATAGAATTTGTCACAGGGCCACCAATTTTAAAAGCAATAGGACAAGGAAAAATCGATCTGGGTTATGCAGGAGTTGCGCCGCCAATTTTTGCCCAATCAGACGGCGTACCTTTCGTCTATATTGCTAATGATTCAGCTTTACCTGGCAGCATTGGCATCATAGTTCCCCAAAATTCTCCGATTCGGACTCTCGCAGATCTTAAAGGCAAGAAAATAGCAGCCACTCGGAAAACATCAGCTCACTATTTGTTAATTCGGGCGTTAACTCAAGGCGGCTTGCAGTTAAAAGATGCCGAATTAGTCGATTTGTCTCCGCCAAAAGCTCAGGAAGCATTTCTGAGAGGCGAAGTTGATGCTTGGGCGGTTTGGCAGCCGTTTTTAGCTAAGTTACAGGAAACTATGCCTGCTCATTTCCTGACTGATAGCGAGCAACTGATCAATGACAGAAACTTTTATTTGGCAAGTCGCTCTTTTGCTAGCAACTTTCCCGATATTGTTAAAACAGTCATGGGAGAAACGCGACAGATGGCTAATTGGATAACTAAAAATCCCGAGCGAGCAGTAGAATTTATCACCGCTCGAACCGGAATGAAAAAAACCACAGCTAGAAGTTTAACTAAAAGCCGTACCTACGATTTGTTACCAATTCAAGACAGGGCAGTTGAAGAACAACAACGCATTGCTGAAATTTTCTTTAGGTTGGGAATCCTGCCGGATCGAATTTGGATTGAAGATCGGATCTGGAAACAAAAATTAGATTTATAAAACCACAAGTTAGCCAAAGGTAACGATAAATTAAAGGTGGCGATTGTAGCGGCGCTACGAAAAATGAAATTAGGTGTATTCTAGAGAGAGAGTTAAAACTGTTAAGTAGCAGAATCAAATGTCCTCAATTGCCAATCAACTGCGTTATGGTTTTGTCTCGATTGTTGTGGCAAGCGTATTGATGGCAGGGAGTACGTTAACTTACCTCAGCTTTCGGGGACAAATAGAACAGACAAAACAGTTTCAGTACGAGCGATCGCAAGCTGCGGCTGCCCAAATTAGCGCTTATCTGGATAACTTGCAGCGCCAACTCAATTATTTGTCAGAATTGCGTGGCTTAACAGAATTCAATGCTGAAACTCAGCGCAGCATTCTTGAAGGATTAATCAATAGCAATAGCGCCTACGAAGTGGTGGGAATTTTAAACAATAACGGTCAAGTCGTACAAGTAATGTCGCCTTACGAATCATACTCTACATCTAGCTTGAGTTTAGCAGGTATTTCGGGAGATTCGCCTCTATTTTGGGAGACGTTTCGACAGGCTCAAAATTATGTGAGTTCAGTAGATGTCGATATGAAGACAACGGTTAATGTTGTTAATTTGTCCGTGCCTATTCGCGACAGTAAAAATAAAATTGCTGGAGTATTATTTGCGAGAGTAAGTCTAAACTTTTTAATTCAAATTGCAGCCCGATCGCAAGTTGGAAAAACTGGATACAGCTATGTTATCGACAACCGCTCGGTGCTGATTTCGGAAACAGGAAACAAGGTTAATCCGTATTTACTCGGAGATTTGAAAGGGCGATCGTTTGTGGGAGAGTTATCGAAATTAGCTTTAGCTTCGGGGATGCAATCTCCGCTGGTTTATCGAGGCTGGCGCGGGGAGGAAGTCATGGGCACGGGTGCGATCGTCCGCAGGGTACAGTGGATGGTGGTTGTAGAGCTACCTACAGCCGAAGCTTACGCTCCCGTGCGATCGCTCATCTACGTCATGGGTGCAGTTACCACCGTCAGCGCCCTCGCCGCGGTGGGCTTGGGAGTCGCTTTTGCGCGATCGCTCACAAATCCTTTAAAATCTCTAACATCCGCAGCTACTGAAATGACTAGCGGCATATTGGAAACTCGGGTAAATATTGTCGCATCTAACGAACTAGGAAAATTAGCTAATGCCTTCAACAGCATGGCCGGTCAATTGGAAGTATCTTTCACAAAATTAGAGCATCAAAATGCTCAATTGCAGCGACTTGACAAACTCAAAGACGAATTTTTAGCCAATACTTCTCACGAACTCCGCACCCCACTGAACGGCATTATCGGTTTAACAGAATCTTTGATCGATGGTGCTACAGGACAATTACCAGCACTGACTATTTCCAATCTAGAAATTATTGCATCTAGTGGTAGAAGACTGTCAAATCTCATCAACGACATTCTCGATTTCTCCAAGCTGAGACACAAAAATATTGAACTGCAAATCAAGCCCGTCGGCATTCGAGAAATTGTCGATATCGTAGTAACTCTTTCTCAACCTCTAATTGGCACAAAAAACTTGCAGTTGATTAATTCAGTCACTCCCGACATTCCCCTGGTGGATGCCGACGAAAATCGGGTGCAACAAATTCTTTACAACTTGATCGGCAATGCGATTAAATTTACAGACAATGGTACCATAGAAATTTCGGCGAATGCGATCGGCTTGGAATCGCCGCAGTTGGCAAAAAAAGAAAGTTCAGTAACGAGCCAGCTTCTATCTTTAATTGTGAGGTCAAAACTGGAAATTACCGTATCCGATACGGGAATTGGCATTGCTGAAGATAAGTTAGAACGAATTTTTGAATCCTTTGAACAAGCAGACGGCTCCACTGCTAGAGAACACGGAGGAACTGGTTTAGGTTTGGCAGTTACAAAGCAGTTAGTCGAGCTGCACGGTGGCGAAATTCAAGTATCTTCAGAACTCGGTGTTGGTTCCCAGTTTACCTTTAGTTTGCCAATTTCTAAAAATCAATATCTCGATGACAAGCAGTTGCCAGCAACTGCTCGACATTCTTTAGTTTCGAGAACAGAAGAGCGCAAGTTGATAATTAATGAAGCTGCTCCACCAAGTTTTAACAATAACAGTTCTAGTGCTATTAAGCTCCCTTTAGATAATAAAAAAGTAAAAATTTTGATTGTAGATGACGAACCTGTAAATATTCAGGTATTAACTAACAATCTACTTCTTGAAAATTATACAATCGCCGAAGCTAGCAGCGGTAGAGAAGCTTTAGCTCTTCTCGACAGAGGCTACAAACCCGATCTAATATTGCTAGATATCATGATGCCACGGATGACTGGTTACGAAGTTTGCGATAAAGTCAGGGAGAAATTCACGGCTAGCGAATTGCCAATCGTCATGCTAACCGCCAAAAATCAAGTATCTGACTTAGTCCAAGGTTTCAATGCAGGAGCCAATGATTTTTTAACTAAACCCTTTCTCAAAAATGAATTGCTAGCTCGAATCAAAACTCACATCCGTCTCACAAAAATCAATGCAGCTTATGGTAGATTTGTACCCCACGACTTTCTGCGATTTTTGGGACACGAAAGTATTGTTGATGTTCAACTAGGCGATCAAATCCAGAAAGAAATGACAGTTTTATTTTCTGATATTCGCTCCTTTACAACTATCTCCGAAGCTATGACTCCCCAAGAAAATTTTAATTTTCTCAACAGCTACCTCAGTCGAGTCAGTCCGGTAATTCGCGATCACAAAGGTTTCATTGATAAATATATTGGCGATGCGATTATGGCACTATTTCCTGAGTCGGCAGATGATGCTGTTCGCGCGGCAGTGGAAATGCAAAAACAAGTTATTCTTTTCAACGATCGCCGACAAACAAGGGATTACGCACCAATTACGATCGGTATTGGTTTGCACGCGGGCACTTTAATGCTGGGTACGATTGGCGAAGAAGAACGGATGGAGAGTACCGTGATTGCTGATGCGGTGAATCTCGCGTCTCGTTTGGAAGGATTGACTAAGGTTTACGGCTCTGGAATTCTCGTTACTGAATCAATTTTAGAGCGTTTGGGCGATCGATCGCAATATCTGTGCCGATTTGTCGATCGAGTCACAGTAAAAGGGAAAACATCTGCCGTGTCGGTGTTTGAAATTTATGATGCAGAAACAGAACAAAGCATTCAGCTAAAACAGGAAACTGCTGCTGCATTTCAACAAGGTATACAGCTTTATGTCGAGCAAAATTTTCCTAAAGCGCAAAAAATCTTTAAGAATATTTGCGAAACAAATCCTCAAGATAAGTTGGCAGCAATCTACTACCAGCGCTCTCTGAAACATCAAATGTATGGAGTTCCAGAAGGATGGTCGGGGATAGAATGTTTGGATGAAAAGTAGTAAAAGTAGCATCAATCTGAAGTCAGAAATTTTCAGGTCTTTATCGATTTTTCTGGAGCTAGTCTCAGTCATAATATATTCATACCGAAGCCTGAAGACCCAAAATGGGGAATTTCCCCGAAAATCCGCTGTAGAGTTCGCTAGGTTTGACTTCATAATCGAATATAATGCGTAAAGCTATGCGAAAAAAAACCTGGTTTCTATAAAAAATCTCAGGTTTGACAGCGATTCAGGAAACAACCTAGAATCAGGCTGTTATTGTGTAACTTTTGTTCAACTACAACAAGGTTTACAATACTTAACAGCGGTGTAGCTTCCCTCCGACTATAAACCGTGTCTTTTAATCTAAATTAATGTTATGTCAACTTTTTCTCTTAATCGCTTAGCTGCCAAACTTTCAGGAAAAATGCCGCTGCAAACTGTACTCATAGTTCCGTTTGTCTTGCAAGTATTTGCGGCAGTGGGAATTGTGGGATATTTATCATTTAAGAACTCTCAAAAAGCCGTGAACGATCTTGCAGATCAGTTAATGGGGGAAGTGAGCAATCGCATTGAGCAAAATTTGATAACTTATTTGCAAACTCCGCACCAGATCAATCAAAGCAAGCTGGATGCACTGAAGCTGGGTTTTGTGAACATCAAAGACTTGCCAGCTTGGGAAAAGTATCTGTGGCGGCAAGTGCAATTATATCCTTATATCAATTTTACCTCGATCGCCAATCGCAATGGAGAATACCGCACTGGCGAAAAGATGTCGAATGGGACTTTATTGATTAACGCCTCCGGCCCGTCTACCAAATTTAATTTTTATTCCTACAATACTAATGATAGTGGCGATCGCACAAAAATAGCAGCCACCATCAAAAACTTCGACATCCGACAGAACCCTTTATACAAAGATGCCTCTGTAGCAGGCAAAACCACTTGGAGTTCAGTTGATGTCTCCTTGCTAGAACCCACACTGGTTGTCAGCGCGCTGCAACCAGTTTACAACAACCAGAAACAGCTAGACGGAGTATTAATTACGGCTTTGCGTCTGGACAGTATCGGTGAATTTTTAAACAGCCTCAAAATAGGCAAATCCGGTCAAACTTTTATTATCGAAAGAAAGGGAACGCTGCTGGCAACTTCCACCCCAGAAAAACCTTTCCGCAACAAAAACGGTAAAAAACAACAGTTTCAAGTCAAAGAAAGCAGCGATATCGTAACCCAGAGTACAGCTAAATACTTAGAAAGTCACTTTCAAGACTTGCAGCAAATTACCAAATCGAAACTAATCCATTTTGAAATCAACGGCAAGCAGCAATTTTTAAAAGTTATGCCATTCCAAGATGGCAAAGGTTTAGATTGGCTCATTGTCGTCGTCGTTCCAGAAGCAGATTTTATGGAACAAATAAATGCCGGCAATAGAACTACAATCTTGCTATGTCTGGCAGCTTTGGCTATAGCTACTGCGATCGGAATTTGCACTTCTCGCTGGATTACCAAACCAATTCTAAAATTAAAAGATGCAGCAATAGATTTGTCTCAAGGACAATTTGACAGAACTGTCAAGCTCGATCGTTCCGACGAGTTGGGCGTGCTTGCTACTGCTTTTAACAGCATGGCAGCACAACTGCAAACATCTTTTAGTGCCTTAGAAGCTAAAAATACCCAATTGCAGCAACTGGACAAACTGAAAGACGAATTCTTAGCCAATACTTCCCACGAACTCCGCACTCCCCTCAACGGCATTATTGGGATTGCAGAATCTTTGATAGACGGTGCTACCGGGAAACTGCCAGAAACGACCAATTTCAACTTAGCTTTGATTGCATCGTCAGGAAAAAGATTGGCTTCTTTAATAAACGATATCCTCGACTTTTCTCAGCTCAAATACAAAAGTCTTGAACTGCAAACTAAGTCAGTCAACCTCCGAGAAATCGTCTTTGTGATTCTCAAATTATGTCAGCCATTGGTAGGCACAAAAAAATTGCAATTGATTAACTCAGTTGCTCCGGAATTGCCACCAATAGCAGCCGACGAGAATCGTTTGGAGCAAATACTTTATAACTTAATCGGCAACGCGATTAAATTCACTGAAAGCGGCACAGTTGAGATTTCAGCAGCATTGATAGCGAGCCATGAAGAATCATCACCTAATCCCCAATTGGCGATTACTGTATCCGACACAGGAATTGGCATCCCCGAAAATAAATTAGAGCAGATTTTTGAATCCTTTGAACAAGCTGACGGTTCCACTGCTAGAGAATATGGTGGGACGGGTTTAGGGTTGGCTGTTGCCAAGAAATTAGTGGAATTACACGGCGGTAAAATCTCGGTATCTTCAAGTGTAGGCGTAGGTTCCCAATTCATATTTACTTTACCCGTCTCTGAAAGTCAGCCTGATTTTAGCAGCAAACAACCTGGTTTAACCGAGGGCGAGGAGATTTTAATCGCTCCTGAATTAGACCCCGAATTATCTCTAGTAAATTCTACTATCTTAACCAAAATGGACTTGATAGAAGAAGGTGAAAAAGTAAAAGTTTTAGTGGTCGATGATGAACCAATTAACATTCAGGTCATTATCAATAATCTCGCTCTGGAAAACTATGCGATCGCTCAAGCGATCAACGGTAGAGAAGCTTTAAATCTGATTGAATCAGGATTTAAGCCCGACTTGATTTTACTCGACGTAATGATGCCGCAGATGACTGGTTATGAAGTCTGTCGAGCAGTTCGCCAACAATACTCACCTTTGGAAATGCCGATTCTGATGCTGACGGCCAAAAATCAAACGAGTGACTTGGTAGAAGCTTTTAACTCAGAAGCGAATGATTATATAACTAAACCTTTTATCAAAAAGGAATTGTTAGCCCGAATCAAGACGCAAATTAGTCTCGCAAAACTGAATGCAGCTTACGGCAAGTTTGTGCCGCACGATTTTTTAAAGTTGCTTGAAAGACCGAGTATTATTGAAGTCAAATTAGGCGACAATCAGGAAAAGAATATGACTGTACTTTTTGCTGATATTCGCTCTTTTACGGTACTTTCAGAACAGATGACACCAGCCGAAAACTTTGCATTTATCAATAGTTACTTGGGAAGGGTTAGCCCTGCAATCAGGGAAAACAACGGGTTTATTGATAAATATATTGGCGATGCAGTGATGGCTTTGTTTCCGACATCTCCATCAGATGGTGTGCGAGCAGCCATTGATATGCAAAAAGAATTGAGTATCTACAACGAGCAGCGAGAACAAAACGGCTTGTTGCCGATCGCGATCGGCATTGGTTTGCACGCGGGCAATTTGATGTTGGGTACAATTGGCGAGCGAGAACGGATGGAAAGTACCGTGATTTCTGATGCGGTGAATCTCGCGTCTCGTTTGGAAGGATTGACGAAGGTTTACGGCTCGGGAATTCTCGTTAGCGGTGAAATTATCGATCGCCTGGACGATTCAGAAACATATAACTACAGATTTGTCGATCGAGTAACGGTGAAAGGAAAGACAACTGCTGTGTCGGTGTTTGAAATTTATGATGCAGAAACAGAACAAAGCATTCTCCTCAAACAGCAAACTGCGGAGATTTTTCAAGAAGCTCTCAATTTTTACTACCAGAAAAAATTTGTTGCTGCTCAAAAAGTATTTGAGAATATTTTAGAAATCAATCCTGAGGATCTGGTAGCCACGCTATATTTCAAGCGCTCTCGCAAGTATCGAATGTATGGAGTACCCGAGGGATGGTCTGGGGTGGAAGACGGGGCGGAAAAGTAGGTGGCTTTTCTAAGGAAGAGTTCAACAGTTGACAGTTGACAGTTGACAGTTGACCATGGGAGAGCGACCTCTACCTAGAAGTCAGAGGATTGAAGTAATGAATAGTCTGATTTTAATTTCTCCCGCTCCGGGAGAGGCTTTCAACCAATTATTTGTGGTAAAAAGAGGATTCGGGAAGAAGACTTTAGTTATGGAGGAGAGAAGGAAGCGATCGCATTGGGAGCATCTCTGTTTTGTAAAAAGCATTTTTTTATTGTAGTGCGAGCGTCCGCGCTCGCGTATTGTACAATACGCGAGCGCGGATAGCACTGTAAATGCAAAACTGATATGCTCCCATCGCACTGGTGTCAGCAATTAAAAACTTTCTCAGCGTCGGGCGCGGTTGCTATAAAAGATAGGGCGCGCACGGCACGCCCTACTCTGTTTAAAATACGGTAGTACAAACTTTAAAATACAGTTGTACAAACACCCAATTTATTCCAAGTTTTCGGGCCGACAATGCCATCAGCAGCGATTTTTTGTTGCTTTTGAAAACTGATTACTGCTTGTTGGGTTTTCGGGCCGAACCCTCCATCGGTATTTAGGGAAGCTCCAGTGACATTTAAAAGTCGTTGGAGGTAGCGGACATCCTCATTTTGGGTGACAGCATCGTTGCGTTGGAGTAGGGGAAAATAACGGCAGGAAGGTAATTCAAGGTGAGTTGCGTGTGTGGTTTGCATGGTTGGATTCTCCATTTATTGTTTGCAAATTGCGATCGACAAAGAAGTGCGGGCAAATGTTGGCAGTTATTTAACAAGCAGGTTCGCTAACGCAAGCGCCTAATTTAGTCCAAGTTTGCTGACCAACAATGCCATCTACAGTAATCTTATTTTTCTTTTGAAAGTTGATGACTGCTTGTTCGGTTTTGGCACCGAAGAATCCATCAGTTGCTACGGGATATCCTTTTTTAACTAAGGATTGTTGGAGATAGCGCACGTCTTTATTGGTGGCAGAGCTGCTATCATTTCGTCGCAGTGTGGGCAAGGAAGAGCACATCGGTAATTGAGCCTGAATTTCGTTTGTGGTTTGCATAGTTTTATTGGGGATTAGTGGTTTGCAAGTTGTTTGAACCTGCTATTCCCTAGTTGTAGCTGTGGTGGAAAGTGCTTTAACAGTCACTTTTTTTAGTGACGCTTGTTTGAGGTAGCTCAGATGAGTGACAGAAGAAAGGAGGTTCGTTCAGTTGACAGTTGACAGTTGACAGTTGACAGTTGACAGTTGACAGTTGACAGTTGACCTGGGATAGCGACCTCTACCTAGAAGTCCGAGGATTGGAGTAATGAATCGTCTGATTTTAATTTCTACGCCAAAGAGAGAGGCTTTCAACCAATTCTTTAGCGTATTGAGATAGTGCTTGGTTATTTCATATAAAAAATATTTTATATTGACGAAGATAATATCGGGATTTTTTGGTTCAAATTAGCTTAAGTATCGCTACTCGCAACTATTTTTTAATGACATATTCAAATACGAAAATCCCCAACTATTAAGATCTGGGGATTTTCTCGATATGGCGCACTTGAGCCAAGGTATGTAGTTGCGCTTCATCGCGCTCTTTCCTAATCTTATAAAGCAATACGGTTTACTTAACGCTTTTGATGAATTTCATCTGACGATTTTTGGATTATAAAGAGGTGAAGTAGATATTAAGAATATTTTACCACAGAGAACACAGAGAACACAGAGAGGGGAGGGATAAAAGGTTTTTTTACGACATCCAAAACCCTCGCAATACTCTGCGCCCTCTGTGGTTCAAAACTCTTCTCTTGATGGAGTGGATTGTATTTCAATACGGTTTACTTAATGCTTTTGATGAATTTAATCTGACGATTTTCTGGCAATATAGCCATTTTGGGCAAGTCAGATTTTTCTTAAGTCAACTGTATTGTCTTATAAAGAGCGCGCTGAAGCGCAACTACTTACCTAGTCAGTAAGGTTGAATAGACTTGCTGCACAAACAACCTATTTTTTTTCTGCTTCTTTTTCTGAAGGTGAAGGAGCTAGCAGACCGGAGATGGCGCCGATCGCATTACTGCCAATCACAACAAAAAGCGGAGGGATTTCCTTGCCCATGACAGAGAGTGTCATGCCAAAAGTAAGTGAAATCATAATCGAGCCTGCTAAACTGCCAACAATTAGGCGGTAACAAAAGTTATCAGATTTATACATGATTAATTCAATTGCGAACGATAGTTGACTGCCAAAATTAATATTTATGTTGCAAAACAAATCTAATTTGGCGATTTTATGCGACAAAGTTTAGATGCGCTGCTATCAATATTTGAGCGTTTCCACGCTCGTCTGCCGTTGTCACAAACTTCTAATAGTGGTGCGGGAAATAAGCCCGCTGAATGCTCTATCAGTAATTGCCCAACAAGCTCCGCTGGCATTCAACCGTCGCTGAAGTTAGCGGACATTTTAATTGTTGATAACGGCATGGTTGCAGGTAGTAAGTAACAATAACGGCGGGAAGGTCATTTAATGTGAATTGCGTTTGTGCTTTGCATGGTTTTTTGATTTGACCTTGGTTGTTTGCGAGTTGTTGAACTTGCTATTCCCCAGTTGTAGCTGTGGGGGAAAGGGGTTTAACAGTCGCTTTTTATAGTGACGCTTGTTTGAGGTAGCTTAGATGAGTGACAGAAGAAAGGAAGTTCCTTCAACAGTTGACAGTTGACAGTTGACAGTTGACAGTTGACAGTTTAAGAGGAATCTTTACCCTTAAGTCCGAGGATTGGAGTAATGAATAGTCTGATTTTAATTTCTTCCGCTCTGGCGGGCGGGCTTTCAACCAATTCTTTCTGGTAATATATTTGAACGGATGTAACAGATGGATGTTGAGAGTTGAGAGTTGAACGTTGACTTAATTAGACATTCTATGAGGCCGCACTTAATTATGTAAAGTAGCAGGGAATAATTGTGTAGCGGAGATTTATATCATGAGGTACAATGCGTTAAATCGAGGAATTTGCGTATGTTTGACTCGGTGCTTTTTATTACATCACGCAGCCAGTATTGCTAATTTGGGCGGAATTCGCGATCGCCAATTAGCTGAAACTAATTACTAATTATGCTCAAATGCAACAATCTGCGGATTTGGGCTGGATCTCAGAGAAATTAGACTATTTATTATGTTATTGAAAATAATTAGCAGATCGATCGCAAAAATATCTGGTACTATGCCCCTCGGTTTAGCGTTGACATTGCCATTCGTTGTGCAAACTTTCGCTGTAGTCGGTACAGTTGGATATTTGTCGTTCAAAAATGGACAACAAGCAGTTCAAAAACTCGCAGACAACTTGCAGGGCGAAATCAGTGGGCGCATTCAAGAACATCTCGCGCATTACTTAGAAAAACCTTATAATATTGTCCAACTCAACGCAGGTGCAGCTCAACTGGGGAAACTGAAACCTGAAGATTTTCAAGAAACTGAACGCTCCTTTTGGCAGCAGGTAAAAATATTTTCATCGGTGCGTCAAATCTATTTAGGGACGAAAGAAGGTCAGTTTATTGGAGTTAGCCGAGAGGCATCTGGTCAATTAGTTACCAGAATTACAGAAAACTTTCCCCGACGTTCCTTTTATGAACTAGATGCTTTCGGCGATCGAACGAAGCTGTTGCGTTTTGAACCAAATTATGATTTGCGAAATCGCCCTTGGTATATTGGTGCAACCGCAGCCGAATCACCGATATGGACTGCGATTTATACATTTTTTCAAGGCGATTTGGGCATCACGGTGGCTCAGCCATTTTATGATACTCAGGGGGACTTTCGCGGCATCATGGCCGTCGATATTCTTTTGGGTCAAATTAGCGATTTTCTCAGAAAAATCAAAATTAGTCGATCGGGTCAGGTATTTATTATGGAGCGATCGGGCGCTTTAGTAGGCAGTTCGACGGAGGAAAAACCGTACATTACTGACGCCAGTGGCAAATTGCAACGCTTGCCAGCAATTGATAGCACAAATCCCTTAACTGCATCGGCAGCAAAACACATAATTAGTAGTTTTAACTTGAGCTTAGTTGAACCACCACAAAAGCTGCAATTTCCACTTAACAATCAATCTAATTTTGTACATATTCTGTCCTATAAAGACGAGGTAGGACTGGATTGGTTGGTGGTGGTAGTAATTCCAGAAAACGATTTCATGGATGAAATCAACAGCAACACCCGCAGCACTATTTTACTTTGTATCGCTGCCCTATTTCTATCAATAATTATTGGAACTTTGACAGCGCGATCGCTCACAAAGCCAATTCTGCGATTAAATGCAGCAGCCAAAAACCTTGCCGAAGGCGAATGGGAACACACACTCGATCTGGATCTCGATCGCACCGACGAAATAGGCCAGCTAGCCAAATCCTTTAGCAGCATGGCATCTCAACTGCAAACATCCTTCGCTACCCTAGAAAATCAGAATCAAGAATTGCAGCAACTCGACAAACTCAAAGACGAATTCTTAGCCAACACTTCCCACGAATTCCGAACTCCCCTTAACGGAATGATCGGCATTGCCGAATCAATGATTGACGGCGTCACCGGAATGTTATCCGAAATTCAACAACAAAACCTCTCAATGATTGCTGCTAGCGGCAGGCGGCTTAACGAACTTGTTGACAATATTCTCGACTTTGCCCAACTCAAGAATCAGAAGCTAGAATTGCAGATTCAGAGTGTAGGATTGAGGTCGATTGTCGAAGTGATTCTCACGGTTTGCCAACCTTTAACGGCTGGTAAAGATTTGCAATTAATTAATGCCATCGATTCAGATTTGCCATTAGTTTTAGCCGACGAAAACCGGCTGCAACAAATCCTCTACAATTTAATTGGAAATGCGATTAAATTTACGGAATCCGGCACCGTAACAATATCAGCAGCAATTGTAGATACCGACGGCGAAACATCTCTAGGAGTTTCCCCGTCAAATTTCCCAGCACCAAACCCAGATTTTCAAATAGCTGTCACGGTTTCCGACACAGGAATCGGAATTCCTGTCGCGAATCTCGATCGCATTTTTGAACCATTTGAACAAGGCGACGGTTCCACAGTCAGGCAATACGGAGGCACAGGCTTAGGTTTAACACTCTCCAAACAATTTGTCGAACTCCACGGCGGCAAAATATACGCAGAATCCCAAATCGACATCGGTTCGCGTTTCACATTTACCCTACCTCTTTCTCCCGAAACCATTCATCCTAGCGAATCCGGAATAAATCAGCAGCTAGCAGCGCCAATTCAGGATTCTGAATCCGCAAATAACAGAAATAAAACTTATTTATCCTGCGATTGGAATTTGCCTAAACCCGCTCCGAATCCATTAGAGCAAACCACTGCGCTATTAGAAGTCGAAAAATTTAAACTTTTGATAGTTGACGACGATCCAATTAACCTGCAAGTTTTAAACAATCACCTTTCTCTACAAAATTACAGTGTGATTCAGGCGCTCAATGGCGAACAAGCCTTATCACTCTTGGAAAGCGGGACGCATTTTGACTTAATCATTCTCGATATCATGATGCCCAGAATGTCTGGTTATGAAGTCTGCGCCAAACTGCGAGAGAAATACCCATCTCACGAGTTGCCCGTAGTGATGCTAACTGCCAAAAATCAAGTATCAGACTTAATATCAGGATTTCAATTCGGAGCGAATGACTATCTAACTAAACCATTCTCGAAAGACGAACTGTTAACCAGAATTAAGTCTCACATCAATTTATCGCAAACTAATAGCGCCTACGGGCGATTTTTCCCCGATGCTTTCTTAGACTTTCTGAAAAAAGAAAGCATTGTGGATATCCAGTTAGGGAATCATGTCAGCAAAGAAATGGCAGTCATGTTTAGCGATATTCGGTCGTTTACTGCCCTTTCCGAAACGATGACTCCGCAGCAAAACTTTGACTTTGTTAATGCTTACCTGCGAGAAGTAAGTCCAAAAATTAGAGAACATCACGGCTTTATTGTCAAGTATTTAGGAGATGGGATGATGGCTGTTTTTCCCAACGGTGCTGACGATGCTGTCAAAGGTGGAATCGCTAAACTGCAACAAGTGTACGAATATAATGCCGATCGCATACACAGCGGATATCCACCGATTCAAGTCGGCGTAGGAGTGCATTTTGGTCACATGATGGTGGGTATAGTTGGGGAAGCGGAGAGAATGCAGGGAGATGCTTTTTCGGATAATGTCAATTTAGCCTCTCGTCTGGAAAGTCTCACTAAGTTATATGGAGTATCTTTGATAATTTCTGAGAAAGTTTTGGATAATTTGACGGATCGCGAACAGTATCAAATCCGTTTTTTAGATAGAGTAATTGTCAAGGGAAAACAGCAGCCAATTTCTATCTATGAAGTCCTCGATGCAGAAACAGAGTTGCTTAGGGAAATGAAGTTACAAACTCAGGCTGATTTTGAACGGGGTTTAGAACATTATCGCTCTCACGAATTTAAGGCGGCTAAAATCTGTTTTTATCAAGTTTTAGCGGTTAATCCTGACGATAAAACGGCGGCACTGTATTTGGAGCGAGTCAATCATTTGATTGAGATGGGCGTACCGGAAAATTGGTCTGGGGTTTGGACTTTAACTCAGAAGTGATATCGTAGTATCGGTAGATAGTAGATTTGCGGGTTTCAAACAACTTAAGAATTGAGTCAACGACAATTTCTGTAACGATGGGGTTAAAGTCGGTAATAAAGTCATCGGCTTCCAGATTTGCCCTAAAAAGTTGCTTAGCCCGATCGCACTGATAGCGCATTTCGTCAAATCCGACAATTTTGACCATAAACGTTGCTAGGGGGGAGTTTTCTAAATCGGTATTAGAAGTGCTTTTCGCCCGCCCCTTTTCTAATAAATTAAATACTTCTGTTTCTAAAGGAGTTTGAGGTTGGTGAGGTTTCTCTATTTCCGGAAAAAAGCTTTCCAGACGGATGCCTTTATCTGCTCTATCTGGCAATTCTCCCATCATCATGGCCAGAGAAACATCGAGTCCCAAACCCGAAGAAAGAGCTTCCAGGAGGGCGATAGCAACCAGTTTGCACCCCAGATAAAGCTCGGCAATTTCGAGATTGTACTTAGCAGTAGTTTCCCAGCGTTGATATGTGCGATCGTCTGGGAATCCCTCAAACTGCCGAAAAATCACCTCGGGCTGGAGATAAGTCAGAAAACCCTCCATCTTCAGCAAAGCAACTCGGTAGTCGCGAACGGTATAAAAACCGTAGCTGGTGATATTGTGATTAGTTTCCGGTAATAAATTCCAGGTATTTGCCAAAAAATGGGCTGAACTTTCGTGAGCAAAACTAATTACATCCCGGTTGGCAATTCGCACAGCTTTTTTCACTGTTTCCCGTATTTGCTCATCAGTTAAACTGAGGTGCAACAGGCTAGTTATTGCTTGCAAGCGGTCATAAAGGCGCCCAGTTGCGGTTACTCCCCACTCGGCGGAGCGAAACGGAATTGTTTCTTCTATGCAGGCTGCAATTTGAAGCAATTGCTCGGGCTTGAGAAATGGTTCTAGAGCTTTTGTTGCAACCAAAGCGCTGAGAAATTCGTTTTGTCCGGCGAAGGGATTGAGCACTTCTCCGGGTACAAAACCGAATACGAGCATTACCATTTCTAAGGTAGCATCAGCAGAGAGTTCAGATTGCTCCCGAATCCGTAGCTGTTTGTTAACCTCTTTGGTAACAGGAGTGATGTAGTAGCTGACGTTAAAGTTAATGCTGCGATCGACTTGTACGTAGACGATATCGTGAAATAAAGCTGCCAAAACCTCGATCGCATCTTCATTTCCCCCCACCTCAAAAATATGCTCGGGAGTATGGAAAAACCGCCAGGGCCCGGTCATCGGCTGAACAATAAGTTCGGCAATGCGAGCTAGTTCGGTTGGTTCGACTTCTACGTTGAGGCGAGCGATCGCCCAAATCAGCTTTTCTAAGCATTGTAAGTATGCTTCTTTGCTATCAATCACAGTCTTTTCCACTAACATTACACCCACTTCTAGCATCCTCTTATTCTTTTTATTTTTTCGTAAATTTGCCCCGTTTTTTATTTCTGAGTTTTTTTGAAGAGATTAACAGGAATTTAGGAAGCAAATACTTCCTTGAAATCAACTTAATTCCCTGTAGCGGATCTGCCTTGTTTTCCCAATCTAATTAGGACAAAGTATGATAAGTAAACTACATAAATTGCTAAACCAGTCAATCCCAGAAATCCCAAAAATTGAGGGCTTGCCTTGGCATGAAACATCTGTTTGTACAGCCAAGGCGGGTCAAACCAAATGCTGCAAAAAGGTTCGTCAATTACTTGTATTTGAGATTTAAAGGCACAGGTTAAGAAGGGAATTTGAGCTAGAGCGCCCAAACCGCTGTAAACAGTAATCGCCCACCGCCAAGCTGTAAAAGCCAGCTTTAAAGACGACTGCGGTCGATCGGCAATTTCGTCGTTTAAATCTTCCCAAAACCACAGACAAGCAGGAATCAATGCCCTCCCCATCACCGACGACACAAAGCTTACAGGCAGTGCAGCCATCATCAGGTAAAGTGTAATTGCCAACAAACTCGCCACCCGCCAATAAATCATCAACAAACGGGCGATCGCGTCAGCTTTGGCAAAAACAGCCCAAATCAGCACTACCAGCGGGATCGAAATGGTTAATAACACAGATAACCGGTAATCCATCCACACAAGTGGTTGAAACCAAGGTCTGGTGGCTGCCAATAAAAGACTAAACATCTTTGGGAAAATATACTTACTTATTTGTGACAGATTTTACTACAAAAACGCTCAAAAATCAGAGATAAGATAAGACGGCGGTTGAAACCGCGTCTATAAAAACGAAGTCCGAGCTCAGAGGGACTGAAGAAGAAGATCGCGTAATTTTAAGCGTCGGTTCTTCAACCCGCTCCCGTCGGGTTTTGTCTGTGTAGACGCGGTTTCAACCGCCCGGTCTTCTTGCCAAGGTAATTGATAAACCGATAAAAAAATCCCGCGCCAAAATTAACTTTTGGCGCGGGATCGAAGAGAGAGAGAGCTAAATTGCTCGTTTATTCGTCGTAGATGCGGCACTCAGCAGCGTCAGGATTGTCGTCGCAATACTTTTCAAAAGAATTCTTAGGTTTGACTTGCTTTTGGTGGGAAGCTTCAGCTTGCAGTTCTTCAACTGCGTCCCAGGCTGCTGCACATTCCCCGGAAGTAGCGCCCTTCAAGTCACAGACGGTACGAGCGCTTTCTAGTTCTTCTTCAATTTTTTCTTCGATGTTGCCTGCGGGTGTTGTTGTCATAAAGTTCTTGGTATGAAAGGTTTTCTTTTTGGATGTTAGCTTGTGTTTGACTTGCCGTTTCTGTCTGGCGATCTCAACTAATACTAGCTTGAGATGTGCTGCTGTGGCAGCCCAGATAGAAATCATCCTTGACACTCTCAGCGCTCTTGGCGACTGAGATTCTTAAGAAATTTCGTTCTTAATATCCCTATTGCTAGGGTTCCTGGGCGCAATCCTATGGCCAAAAAATGGTGGGCTGCTATCCTTGCCTTTCAGCAAGCTCCTCAAGCGTTTAAGGGGCTAAGCCCTTGGTTCCGTGGAGTCCCCGCGTACCTTTAATATATCGTAGGCATTTGCTTCTGGTGGTTTACACCTGTGTATCCATCCCAATCAGAGAGTGTAACGGCAAAAGCCCTTTTTACACTGCTAAAAATGTTAAGCATTGAGAAAGATTTACGGCGGTTAAAACCGCCCGTGCCACTTTCATCGAGCGGTCTAAAGACTCAGAGTTTTCCGCTTGCCGAACTTTTTTTATAACTGCGATCGCAGCAGCCGTCTTTACTTCCTGCTTTACTGAGATCCCGTCGGCGGGTTCTAGTCCACAGGCATGAATGCAGGTTGAGCCTACCTGACTTTTGATGAAAACATTACACGAAGTTGGTGTGTCAAACTGTATTGAGCTTTATCTTTTAAGATTTTGCTGAACGTGGCTTTTAACACAAAACAGATTGAGTCTCGACTCATGTTAACTTATGTTAACACGATCGCGGACTGGGAGGGGAATCGATCGCCCCAGAAAACCGTCCCGCCAGTGGCCTGTTCCGGTTAGCCTAAATATAGAAATAGTTTTTATAGAGAAGTTTGCCTTATGTACGAAAACCAAATGCAATGGGTCAGTGCTTTATCAACCCGTCCGTCTTTAGAATCAGCCCTGAAAGAAGTTGTAGAACAAGCCGATCGCGAATTACAAGGCCCGGCAGATTTAGCGCTGATCTTCATCTCATCTGCCTTTGCTAGCGAGTATTCTCGGCTGATGCCTTTACTGCGAGAACTGCTGCCCGTGCCCGCGATTTTGGGCTGCGGTGGGGGAGGAGTCATCGGCACGAACCGGGGCGGGCTCACCGAAGAAGTTGAGGGTTCTCCGGCAGTCAGCCTGAGTTTGGCCCGTTTACCAGGAGTAAACGTCAGAACATTTCACGTCGGTGCAGAAGAATTGCCGGACTTGGACAGTCCCCCGGATACTTGGGTGAATGTCTTGGGTGTGCCGGCCCAGGAAGAACCGCAGTTTATCATCTTGGCAGACCCATTTTCCTCACAAATTAACGATTTGCTCCAAGGACTCGATTATGCCTATCCGGGCGCGCCGAAGGTAGGAGGACTGGCCGGCGGGGACGGTGCGGGCAGAGGTGCGGCGCTGTTTTGCGACTATCAGTTGTACCGAGAAGGGACGGTGGGAGTGGCTTTGAGCGGGAATATAGTTCTGGAAACGATCGTCGCGCAAGGCTGTAGACCGATCGGGCATCCCTATCGGGTGACGGAAGGAGAGCGCAATATTTTGCTGAAACTCGAAGAACAAACCGACGATATGAGCAGCAGGGGCATCGAGCGATCGCCCTTAGACGCCCTGCGAGAGTTAGTTCAAACTTTGAGCGAAGCAGATCGAGAATTAGCGCAGCACTCGTTATTTGTCGGCTTAGTCAGCGATGAATTCAAGATGACATTAGAGCCTGGGGATTTTTTAATCCGCAATTTGTTGGGTGTAGATCCGAAAGTGGGGGCAATTGCGATCGGCGATCGAGTCCGTCCCGGACAGCGCATCCAATTTCACCTGCGGGACGCCCGTACCTCCGCAGAAGACCTAGAAATGCTGCTCTCTAGGCATCAGCAAGCGGCCGAGGACAGAGGTAAATCCAGCGCCGGGGCCTTGATGTTCTCCTGTCTGGGGCGCGGGGAAGGGCTTTACGGTCAATCGAACTTTGACTCGCGACTGTTCGGCAGATACCTCAAAAACATCCCCTTGAGCGGCTTTTTCTGCAACGGCGAAATCGGCCCCGTCGGCGGCAGCACATTTCTGCACGGTTACACATCCGTATTCGGGATTTGCCGCCAAAATTCCTAATTTGTGAACGGTTGTCAGTTGACAGTTGACTGTTCGCTGTTAATGACTAAAAACTTACAAATTCTATCATTTCGGCTGCGCCGTAATGAGATAGAGGACACGGCAGTGCCGTGTCCCTACCCCATTAATTGTAGGGACACGGCACTGCCGTGTCGTCCGTTTATATCATTCCAGTGCAACCGGAATTGATATTACTTAAAAGTAAAAGCGGCAGGTGACTGCCGCTTTTACTTTTAACTAGATATCACCGAATAACATGGGTTTGAAGCCCCAGCATGAAGGCAGATTGTAATAAGAACGGAGTTTAAATCTCCGTTCTTATCTCTTCGCTGTCAACTGTCAACTGTCAACTGTCAACTGTTTAAGAAACCTTAGAAACTAAAGGTTGTCCGCAGGACTCCTACCCAGATATCCTCATTGTTTTTGTTGTGTTCCGGGTTCATAATCACGTAAACGCCCGGTGTCACCGAAATAAAGTCATTAACTTGGAAGCGATAGAAACCCTCTAAGTGATAAGAGGTGTCGCGGTCTCTTCTGAGATCGCTGTCAGTAACTTTTGGCGGTACGCCGGCAATAAAACCGAGGAGGTTTCCAGGCTTGCCAAAATCTGGCAGGGCCAAGAAAAGAGCACCATTCTGAACAGTAGCGTCATTGCTGGAGTTCCGCAGTTGTTCGGCCTTGGTATAACCGTACCAACCGCCAAACTGGAAGCGGCGGCTTGGTTTGAAGTTAACTTGTACGCCAAAGTTATCCGATCCAGTGGCTGCTTGACCGAAAGGACGGTTAGCCAAGGAACTACCGGTGCTGCCCATGATGCCAACATCGCCCGATCGATTGTATTTCCGGGTGTAAGTTGCACCAATGTCAATAAATTTGCCCAGGGAGAAGTTGAGCTGACCCAAAGCGCTGAAAGAACCGTCGAAAACGCCCCGGCCATTAGCTGAGTTGGGAGCATCGCCGTCGGAGGCAAGATAGGCGACTGTTGCTCTCACGGCACCTAAGTTGTATTTGATAGCAGCACCTGCTCCTTCGGGGCCGCGGAACACTGCGGGGTTGTAACGTCCAAAGGCGGAGAGAGCGCCGGTGCCAGGACTTTCTAAGGGAGCACTCAGCTCAGCAACGTCATCGAGCCTCAGTCCTTTCGGGCCGAACCAGACTGTCGCGTTGCCTGCGGGGAAGCGATACCACAATTGATCGAGGGAGAATTGGCTGCCGTCTTCACCGGTGATGGCGACACGAGCCATGTTCGTACCAGTGGCAGTGGCTGCACCGTAGTTGGGGACGTTTCTAGCTTGCAAGCGGGTTCTGAGCAAGTCTTTGCCGGTGAAGCTGGTGTTGAAGTTCAACCGCACCCGGTAGCCGAGGGTGGTGGAAGTTTTGTCGTCGTGCTTCCCGATACCATCTCCGAAGGTGTCGCTGGCGAGAAAAATGGCTTCTCCTGCCAGTTTGGTTGTGGTGGAGAACTGGTTCGCTTCGAGTTCTGCGGTGCGAGCTTCCAGGCCGTCTACTCGTCCGCGCAGGGTAGCGAGTTCGGCTGCAAATTCTTCTTGCAGGCGTTGCAGGATGGCTAAGTCGTCTTTGGTGACGAAGGTCGATGTTGCCGAGCTAATTTGCTTGGTTACTTGGTCTAAGCAAGCGTTGACGCCGGCTGCAAATTCGTAGCGAGTCAGGGCGCGGTTGCCGCGGTAGGTGCCGTCGGGATAGCCTACGATACAACCGTAGCGTTCGACTAGGGATTGCAGGGCTTGGAATGCCCAATCTGTCGGCCGCACGTCGGAGAGCTGAGAGACCGATGTCACTTGGGACATGGCTCCAGATGGTTCGGCGGGCAGGGCTTGGGGTGCTGCTGGGACGATCTGGCCGCCCATGCCTGCGGGTGCTGTCTGAGCAATTTCTACCTTGGCGGCTGGGGTGCTAGCAATTGCTGGCACTTCAGTTTTGGCGGTTGCTGTCGGGGTGCTTTCCACTGCCAAGTCTGAGGCTTGGGGCAATGGTTGGGCTGTGGTGGCAGCAGGTACCGGAGCGATCGCTGCCGCTGTGGTGGCGGGGGCGATGGGGGCTGCTGCATTGATGTCGCTCGCTGCTGTTTGCAGTTCTGTGGCGCTGGTTTCTGGTGCGATTGCTGCCAGTTTTTCCGCGTCTGCGGAGTTGGCGATCGCGGTTTCGGCCGCCGGAGCGATGCTGTTTAAAGCCAGCTTTTCTGGGGCAGCAGGGGTTGCTGCAACTGGTTCTACAATTTTTGACTCAGATGGCTGCGCTGTTGCTACCTGGTTGGCTTCAGCGGTTGCTGTCGCGGTTTCGGCGGCGATCGCAGCGGTACTGACGACTGATGATAGCCCCAGAATTGCCGGGGATACTAGAAGTAAATTCCAAAAAGTTCTGTTCATTTTCCTCACACCTTCACACTCTATTCAACTCGATCGGCAATTCCCAACTGATACTTTTTGTGGTTCCTTGCCTGTTGACAATAACTGACAGAATAGAACCTATCCATAACTGTTGATGCACAGTAGGCGTGTCTAGTTCCTGCTTGAACGTAGAAGGCTGGCCCTTTTTACGGCCCAGACCTCAATTTAGGTCAAGCCCACTTTACACTACGGTTGATTATACCATCACTTGCTAATTTCATCTCTCGATCGCCAGACTTGCTGGAGTTGCTTTCTCCGACAGGGCGATCGACAACTGGTGGTAGGGGTTAGACCACAATTAGCCTCAAACTGACAAATACTGATAGTCCTTGCTTATGTCTGAGTTAACAGACAGTTATAGGTAGGATTAGGGCTGCTTGTCGCATTCCTTATACAGCTTTCGATCCTATTATGTCAAGCTTTTTAACCTAACTTTAAACCTCGCGGCCCGGACGGGGTTATTTTTCCGCCAGCAGTGGGGAACGGAAGGTTAAACGCTGCTAGATGCACCCGTGGGGGCAAAATTCCAGTCTTGACCAATTTGGGTGTTCTGATGCGCCCACCAGTCGAGACTTGCCAGCGCGATCGGCATTTTTGAGATAGCCCGTTCGGCGGGTTTAATTTGCCACTATTAATTTGCCACTATTTTAACACATTTTTTTGTAGTCTGACAGTGGCAGCCGACTGAATATCTGTGACCTAAAATTAAAGTTTTGTTCCCTCGCTGCGAAGGAGTTTTACAGCCAGTTATTTTTTTGGCACAGCCGATGTCTTTCAAATCACCTTTTGTATGTGATTTATGCTACCGAACAAGGAGCTATTGATCCTTCAGCATTCCTGGACGCATCAACCCGGTCAAATGGATGAAAATACTTGCTTCGAGCTATTCGCGCGCAGTAAAAAAAACGGTGTATCAGAGTAAAAATTGTCTCCTCGACTTTCCCCATTGACTGCTAACAGAATAAATAAGGCTCACAAATTATTAGAGGGAGATCTTATACCATTTATCTAAAATTGTGCAACACTCTTTGACCCCCCCCCTAACCCCATGAATCAGGGGGGGGACAAGAATACTGTTGCATTCTTTTTTTAAATTGGTATTACAACCTGTAGGTTTGGCAATCCACTCAACCTCGCTCTGGTATGTTACATTGAGGCGCAGCATCTATCTTTTGTGACACCTTCCATCTATGACTTTGATTAAAAGCAAACTGGGCTTCTTAGTAGTTATCTTATTGATATTAGGATTGTTTTTTCGATTCACCAACATCGACACAAAGTTTTATTGGTATGATGAAGTATTTACTTCCCTGCGGATTTCGGGATACACGCAAACAGAAGTGCTGCATGAAATAAGCAGCGTTCAGTTAGTCGGCGCACAAGATTTGATGAAATATCAGCGCTCCAATCCCGCAAAAAATTTTGGCGATACAATTAAAGGTATTGCCATTGAAGAACCTCAACTGCCACCTCTATATTTTCTGGCAGTCAAGTATTGGGGAAAACTATTCGGTGATTCTCCTTTATCGACCAGAAGTTTCTCAGTTTGGGTGAGTTTGTTAGCCTTTCCCGCTCTGTACTGGCTGTGCCGAGAATTGTTTCCTGCACCGGAAGTAGCCTGGATAGCCGTGGGATTGCTAGCAGTTTCTCCCTTGCACGTGCTTTACGCTCAAGAAGCTCGTCCCTACAGTTTGTGGCCGGCGCTGGTTTTGGTTTCTTGTGCGTCTCTGTTGCGAGCAATGCGGCTTCAAACTAGACTGAGTTGGAGCATTTACGCAGTAGCAACTATTCTGGGATTTTACACTCACTTGTTTAGCCTGTTAGTTGCCTTAGGACACGGAATTTATGTATGCGTCATCGAAGGTTGTAGGTTGACTGATAAGGTAGTTAATTACCTGATAGCAAGTGCTTTGTCTTTGTTAGCTTTTCTGCCTTGGATAGCAATTTTAGTAGTGAACGAAAAAGCGGCAACGGAGGCAACACGTTGGGCGAATGGAGACAGTAGCCTGCTATCTTTAGTTAATAATTGGAGCGGAAATATCGGTCGTATTTTTTGGGATTTTGGGCTAAATTCTCAGGCTGCATCAATATCTTTGATTGCCTTGATGGCAGCGACTTTGATTTTATTGGCAATCGTGGGGTATGCGGTTTATTTTCTGTGTTGTGAGACAAAGAAACAGGTTTGGCTGTTTTTGCTGGTGTTGATGGCGGTGACAGCAGTGGCAGTGATGCTTCCAGATGTTATATTGGGAGGAATCCGATCGACTAAACCTCGCTACCTATTTCCGACTTATTTGGCGATGCAAATATCTGTGGCTTACCTGTTAGCGACTAAAATTAGCGCGCTGGGCGTGCCAAGCTGGAAACGGCAGATGTGGAAAGTTCTGACAGTTGTACTGCTAACGGGATCTGTGTTGTCGAATGCTGTTAGTTCTCAAGCCGAGACTTGGTGGACGAAGGAATTGGGCCGGGAAAATCCCGTAATTGCTCGGAGGATCGATCGTGCTCCAAAGCCGCTGGTTGTCAGTGATATCTCGGAAGTCACTCTGGGAAATATACTGTCAGTGAGTCATTTGTTAGAGCCGAAAGTGATGTGGCAATTGGTGTTGCTTGACCCCGAAGGACGCCGTCAAGCTCAGTTGCTAGACGCACCCACGATACCCAAAATTCCCAGCGGTTTTAGCGATGTTTTTGTTTACGGGCGAACGCAGAATTTTAGTGCTAAGCTGGCAAAAATGCACAACTCGAAAATAGATGTGCCGAAAAAACAAACAATCCAAATGTTGTGGGTTGGCAAGTTAGAAAAAGAGTGAGAGTTATGGAAGATTTTGGTATTATTATTGCCTGCTGCGACCAGGATTATCTGTTTGCTAAGGGTTGCTGTGCTAGCATTCGATATTTCCTGGGAGATGTACCGATTTGTCTGTTGATTGATGGTACGTTTTCTGTGAGTGCTTTGGAAAAGTCTTACGGGGTGCGAGTTATCGATCGCACAAACGTTTCCCAAGAGGTTCTCAGAAAGAGGAGTTTTGGCTGGGGCAAAACTAAAATGATTGCTTTCTGGGAAAGCCCTTGGTCGAATTTTATGGTGTTGGATGCCGATACAATCGTCTGGGGCGATGTTCTGAAATTGGCTAATTTTAAAGAATTTGATTTTACGATAGATAAGCCTTGTTACGATTACTCGGATGCTGATGTTTCGGAATTTTTCTTTGATATTCCGGGCGTTGAAAAGCATTTCCCGAACTTTCGGTGGGCCGAATCGCGATCGAACTATTTCTGCACGGGTACTTTTTTTGCTAAACGCGGTATTTTTAGCTTGGAAGAATACATAGAAATTTTAGATTTTACGGAGGTCAATCCGGGGATATTTAAGTACGGAGAAATGGGTTTTTTGAACTTTATGATTTTCCGAGCGGCGCAAGAAAATCGGCTGCGGGTGCAGAATGTGGATATGCAGTTATTGGTGCCGGATTTTGACCAGGATTTGCTGAGAAAGCAGTTTCCGGTGGCAGAAAACGGGCCTGCGGGCGATCGCGAGTCGGCGACTGTGATTCACTGGTGCGGGCCGAAGCCGACTTTATCGACATCTAAAGTTTACTCGGAACCGATGAATTTTTGCCGCCGCAAGTGTCAGGAGGATGCTTGGAACCGCACGGGTTTGGCTGCGGAGATGTCGCTGCAAGTTGAGGATTTGCAGCGATCGATCTATGTGTATAAGAATAAGTTTAAGAAGAAGTTTCGGCAGTTAGTGCGATCGACCTGAAAAGATACCACAATTAAGTTTGTAGTAAGGACTTTAGTCCTTATAATTATCGTCGGCAATTAAGTTTGTAGTAAGGACTTTAGTCCTTATAATTATCGTCGGTAGATTACCGATAGTCCAATTAGTTCGTAGTGAGGATTTCAGTCATAAGAAAAGAAGGACTAAAGTCCTCACTACGAACCTATTTTATTGGAAAGAAGGACTAAAGTCCTCACTACGAACCTATTTTATTATGCTTGTTGATGTGTCATAAGAAAAGAAGGACTAAAGTCCTCACTACGAACCTATTTTATTGGAAAGAAGGACTAAAGTCCTCACTACGAACCTATTTTATTATGCTTGTTGATGTGTCATAAGAAAAGAAGGACTAAAGTCCTCACTACGAACCTATTTTATTGGAAAGAAGGACTAAAGTCCTCACTACGAACCAAGTTTATTATGCTTGTTGATGTGAATATTATTCATCGAGCGAGCGATCGACAATTTAACCTTCCAGGGGCAAAGTGGGCGCGGCTGGCGGTAAAACTTGGCGGTGCACGCTGACTTTGTGACTTTCCCGCTGAGTTTGCATTTCGACGGCGATCGCCTCAAATTCAATTTCCATGCAGCCGTAGGGAATCTCTAACTCGATACTTGCTCGCATATTTCCTAACCCGGTAGCTGTAAATTCGGTAATCCAGCGCGGCCCGTCCAGAATTAGGTAGGTTTGCCGATCGAATACCCAAACTTTTACATAAATCCGCGGCATTAATTCCGGTAGTTGCACTTTCACTGTTACAGCCTGGCCTGCAAGGATTTGGGCGCGCGGCAATTCCAGGATGGGCATCGGTACTGACTCGTCTTCTGACAAAACGTAGGGAGTTGGTGGAGTTGCTTCTGCTTCTATTTTGGTGGTTTTTTGGGCAACTGGTTTCGGCTGCGGGGGCTCGTCAAACACCACAAATTCTTTCGCTTCCGGGCCAGTAGGTTGCGGTTGGGAAATGGTTTCCCTGATGGCTGGTTGCACTTTAGTTGGGCTGCTTTCTTCCACGACGGTAATTGCGTCGCTGGTATTGGGGGCTGCTTTTGGAGTTGGCGAGAGGCTGGTTGCTTTCAGCCATTCGGGGGATTCGCCGGTGCTGGCTAGGGAGCTCAGTCGCGACCAAAATCTATTTTGGACGTTTAAGGTTTGAAATGCCTTTTGTGAGGGGGGTGGCGTAGGTTCTGGGGCTGGTGTTTCTGGTTCGGGGGTGTTTTGGGGTTTTTGGTCGATCGCCCGAACTTCGGCCTTTTCTGGGGTAGTTGCGATGTCTGAGGGTTTGGTTGGTTGGTCGATCGCCCCGGCGGATGTTCTAGACGTATTGGTGATTTCTGAGAGCAATTGCGATCGGCTGCTGTCGGGCAGTTTGTTACCGAATGCTGGCAATTCTAGGCCGCCGGCACTTGGAGTCTGGCGGGAATTTAGTTGAGGGGGTAGGGATTCATTGCTTAAAGATTCATTGATGGCGACTTCTGAGGGAGATGGCAGATCTAACGCTTTTTGTGCTACCCGGAGAAAGGATGGATGTACTTCTTTTCGAGGTGGTCTGACTGCTGTTGGAGAGGGATCGGCTTGATGTTTTTCTTCGATGAAATCGTCTTTAATTACTTCTAGCAGGTGTTCTAAACGGGCTGTAATTGTGAATAGTTTGGTCGCTAAAGTTACACCGCCGCTGCTGAGAATTGCTTCTCCTAAAATTAGGCGACTTTTGCAGTCGGCTGGGATGTAGGTGACGCAGGCAAAGATACAGGGGGGAGCTTGTTCTGGCATCGGCTGCTCGATTTGGGCGAGTATTTGTGAGGTTTGGGGATCTCGCAGGTAAATTTGCAGTTGTGCTGAACCGATGAGTTTTTGGAGTTCTAGAAGTTGGGATTCTGGGATGGGAGGTGGTGTTCTTTTGGTTTTTTGAGGTGGTTGGGGAATGTCGATTTTGCCGGAAATGATTAAGGGGCGGCCGAGTTGGGTGATGAAGGTTTCTCGATCGAGAACGAGTTCAAGTTCGAGTTTGGCTGGGGGTTGCGGCGGCTGAGCGGTTTGGGGAAGTGGAAATTGGTAGATTTTGGTCGGCTGTGGTGGAGGTGGAGGTGGGGCTGGGATTTGGGTTGGTGTTCGATCGACTGCTGCTGCTGTTTGTGAGGCTGAGGGGGAAGCGGCGGCTTCGGAGGAGTCGATCGCGGGTAGGGGTTCGGAAGTTTCCGATTCTGCGGGCAATACTTCTAATTGCACGCCGTACTGCCAAGATTTTGCTGGTGCTGAGTTGGGATCTGGCAAGCACGAGAGTTCCCACATTCCCGGTTTGAGACGGGTGTAGGGAATGATCACGACTAATCCTTCGGGGTTTGTGCGGGCGGATCTGCTTTGGACTTTCCGCTGGGGGGCAGTTTCGTCAAAGGATGTATGGACGATCCGAATTTCGATGTCGGTGTTGGGGTGCTGAATGCGCGCCACGACGCGATATTTGCCTTCTAGAATTTCCACGTCGGGGGTTTCTAGGGGCAACCAGGCGCGATCGCCCTCTTTCTGTAGTAAAAATTCTAATTTTTTCATGTTTTGTTTCCCCTTGAAGGTTCCCGCTCGATTTGTCACAGGTTGGTGGTGGTTGGTTGAGCGACAGCTAAAGATATTTAATTACTTTATGTTTTATAGCGTATCATCTGTTTCGATCGAGAGGCTCGATCGGCAGAATCCCGCAGCGGAAAGGGCCTTGCCGTTTTCTTAGAACTATCGTTGCGTACAATTATCGCTCTTGTAGAGCGATCGACTTACCAACCCAATCCAAAATCTAAAATCTAAAATCCATTGACGGCGGCCCCACAAGCCGCTACGCTGTGAAATTAAGGTTGCTTTGCTCGAAGAGGAAGCAGCCAGAGTGGCCCGAAAATCTAGTTGCACTCCCTCCGCTTCGCTTCGCCCAAAGCTGTTACCAGCAGCTAAGGACAGCTAACCGCCAAACTGATACGAGCAGTCTGGAGGCTAATCGAGAATAACATTCTCTGTAGCCGCCCTGCTTTGCGTTACCGTGCGGGGCGGCTGGGTTTTTGGGTTTTCCTGACCAGAAAAACCAAAAACTAGGAGACCATAATTATGTCACAGGAATTTTTGCCTGACGATAACTTGTCCGACTGTCCAAATGACGACTGTGAGTCGGAACAGGAAGTCTTGCAGATAACCGTTGTCGGTTCCCACAAAGCCGTGTTAGAAACCATCCACACCTTATACCGGCTGGGCTTTGCAGCCGTCGGCGATTGGAGTAAGTTGCAGCGAGGGCCAAAACCCGGACAAGTGATTAGTGTCCTGATTCGTCGATCCAAAGTCTAGAAATGGGCGGGCCTTCGAGGTGATAAGGATCGCGAATTAAATAATTTACAGAAGTTTGTGGGGTGGGCGGGACGCTCGGCGGCTCTTTCTGGACGGGCGGGACGCCCATCCCACAAGCATAAAAATTGTAAGTTATTTAATTCTCATTCCTAAGCTGTTGATCCGTAGAGTCCCGCGCCGGACTTAGGCTTGGTCTTTGGTCGTGTCAACAATCGCGTTAAACCCGCAGTCCGGCAGGGGTTTAAACCCCTGCCTCAAAGCAAAAGTCCTCTGAAGAGGACTGAAGAACTCATCAGTCCTCTTCAGAGGACTTTCGCTATTAGACAGGGACTTGAGTCCCTGGCGGTCTTTCGGGTGAAGCGCGATCCGGGACGATCGCGATCCGTAGAGTCCCGCGCCGGACACGGCAATACAGTTTCCCTAGAGATTTCCAATTGTAAAACAGACATCTTGCCTGTTTTTCCCCACAATTACCAAGGACTGCCGATCGCACTAAATGCGGCCCAATAATAAGGATGCGATAAATTTTTGCTCTCAAGTTTGGGGATAGACGGCGGCAACGGAGTTTCTCCCCTAGAACTTCGCAGTTGCCCATTTTCTATGGTGACTTTACCTTTAATCGCAGCAATTTGTGCTTGTCTGAGAGCTTCAGCTTTAATGATTGGAGGATCTTGAGGTTTGCTGATTTTTAACTGCTGGTAAAACTCTGTCATCAGTGCCAGAGTCCCCGCATCTGACACGTGCCACAAACTGGCGATCGCAGATTTTGCTCCCGATTGCAACGCTAAGCCACCAAATCCAAGTTCTGCTTCTTTGTCTCCCGAGGCAGTTCTACAGGCACTCAATACTAACAGTTCCAGTGGCGGATTGTTCCATTTCAAATCTCTCATTTGAGATAATCTGAGTTGGGTATCCCAAAATTGAATGTAGGAGTTATCTGGGCTTCCGGGGCGGAATTCCGCGTGAGTCGCGAGGTGGATGATGCCGTATCTTTGTTGCAGTCGCTGCGATTGCAAGTTAACGATGGTAAAATCTTCGTTGATAAAGGATTGACCTGGCCACTGTCGGCCGATCGCACTTAATTCTAACGGAACAGCCGGTAGCGGTTGTTTGTTCGCCGTTTCTGAGAAATTTTCTGCTCCCATTGCTAAGACGTGAGAGTTTCTGAGATCCGTATAATTGATGTCTGTCAGCTTGAATGCCGGAATTCGCGACATACTGTATTTTTCGACCAAAAATTGCTGGCCGTCGTGCATTGCTGCTAGGGGTACGGTTCGCAAACCTTCGCCGACGCAGAACAGCAGGGTGTCAATTTTTGCTATTTTTAAGTCGGTTTCTAGCGGTGCAATTATCCATTGATAAAGTTGTTGAGCTGATTCTAGATAGCTGGTAGTATTAATTTGTGCTACTTTGGTGATTTCGCTGGTCAATTCTTGGACTACTGGCACCAGTTTGTCTCTTTTGGCTGAGGGGATGCTCCGGTTAATTGGCGGGCGATCGGGCAATATTAAGATTAGTTCTAGTTGGTCTGTGCGCGGGATGGCGTAAATTAAAGCTGGTTTTTTCTTGGTTTGAACTGCTAGGCGGGAAAGAGTTTTTGATATTGATTCGGCGGTTTTTTCGCGGGCGGTAAAGTTTTGTTCAAAGTATGTTTGATAGTCTTCTTCCCAGTCTTTTTCGATTCTGGTGACGGCTTCGGTGAGATTTCCGCGATCGAGAATATTTCTCATTTCTGAGCCTTGAAGCCCACCGGGGTCTGGCTTTTGGGCAATTGTAGCGAGGTTCGCGGTGCTCCAGCAGAAAAGTATGGCTGTCAAACAGTAAAAAATAGCTCTTTTGATTTTTTTCTGAGTTGCGTGTTTTTGACGGTGCTGCTGGGATTGGTAGTGCATGATTTTGGGGCGTTTATACCATTTTCGATTTGCGATTAAAGAATTGGGAATGATGGTTAAAATCGAATTTTTTGAAACAATAATAACGGCTTATTTGACTGCTGCACCACTCTGGATAGTAAAAACCGTTGGTTTGGAGTACGATCGCCCTGCTCGGTTGTCGATCGCGCTTCCTGCAAATAATTAACTCTGTTGGCGATCGCGATTATAGCATTCCACACAAACGCCAAACATTTGCGATCGCCCCAACAGCCCGCAACGCCTGATTCCTGGCGCACCAACGACCGCCCCCGGGCCCAGAAATTCGTGAATTATGTAAAGTTTTGTAAATTATGCAGAAGTTTTGCATAAAAATCGCAGATCCCGACAGATAGGCAAATAGAAGGCATTGCAGGGGATATGGCGGCTCCGACAGCGGGCGCACCAGTCGCTCTCGGAGCATTCGCTCAACCCCGGCGGCCTGCATAGCTGGTTGGAGACTATTTTTCTGAGTAACCTTGGAACAAGAGATGCCTACTAAGGATGACATTGACAATCGGCTGAAACAGCTAGCTATAGCTGCCCAAAATCACCAGCCTAAAACTTTAGGGCGACAGAAAGCTGTGACTAGATTAGTGATGGAAATTGAAAAATATAAAATCATTAACTGTCCGCAGAATAAGGATTTTTCCTACGCAATTTATCAGGAAATTTTGCTGGAAGCCAAACAGGAACTGATGTTTCGCATTTCCCGGGAAATTCACAACTACCGACCTGAAAAAGAGGTCAGCCAGTGGGTAAACTTCTTGATAGTTAAATGTTTTCAAGAAACCACCCCTAAAGTTATAGGTAGGAAAGATTTGCCAACTGTATACTACGGAGATATGGAACCCGTTTTCAATCAAATGGAAAAGCAGCAGGCAGAACATAAATCTTGTCCAATCGCAGCAGGTCTCATCGAGATGATTGAAGAAGATCCGGGCGATATTTTTCAAAACGAAGTGATGAGAAAGCACGCCCACGTCAACTTTAAATTGTTGCTGGTCAAGAGAGTGATAGAAGATGCAAGCTTGCAGCAAATCTCCGAAGAGTTAGGAGTAAGTATTTCAAGTTTGAGCAGTTTTTACCAGAGGTCTTTGGAGAAATTCACGCCCAGATTTCGAGAATACTTGTAGGACATTCAAAACCCAAAAATAGAGATGGATCATGAATAACACAGAAGTTGATTTAGTTTTGACAATACCGATCGCCCCAGCAGCCTACCGCAGCGCTCAAACCCTTGCACAGCAACAAAGTGACCGGGGGAAAGCCAAACAGGTTTATCTCAATGCTTTGGCGGTGCACGCAGTCGATTTGTACTTTCAGTGCATGGAAATAGACACTGATTTGGACGCCAGCAATATTTGGAATCCTGCGATCCAGAAATTCATGGATATTGCGGATTTGGCTGTCCAAGGTATTGGCAAGCTGGAATGCCGTTGGGTAAGCCCTGGTGAAGAATGTGTATCGATTCCGGCAGAAGTGCGATCGGACAGAATCGGTTATGTTGCTGTAGAGATCGGCCAATCTGTCGAAGAAGTGAAGTTGCTGGGATTTGTCAAAAATGGCGATCGAGAAAAAGTTCCTCTGAGCGAGTTGGAGTCGATCGACAACCTGCTAGAATACTTAGACGAGATCAAGCCTGTAAATCTCAGTCAGTGGTTGCACAATATTGTCGGTAGCGGTTGGCATACAGCCCAAACGCTGTTCGAGTCAAAACCAGAATTGCAGTTTGCTTTCCGAAGTCCCCAAGTTGTCGAAAAAAGCGCTTCAGCAGATGTACGCGTACCAGTCAAGCGAGGCAAATTACTCAACTTAGAGTGGGGGAAAGAGCAAGTAGCTTTATTTGTGGAATTGATGACAACCGACGAACCAGATATCGATATTTCGGTAGAGGTTTATCCCACAAACGGTCAAACTAACTTGCCCAACGATTTGCAGTTGATGGTGCTGGATGATGAAGGTGAACCTCTGATGCAAGCTAGAGCAAATAAAACGGAAAATTTGCTCTTTGAGTTAAGTGGAGAACCGGGAGAGCATTTTAGTGTCAAGTTGGCTTTGGGCGATTTCAGCGTGACTGAAAATTTTTTAATCTAATTGTCACTTATCAACAGGGGGTGTGAATTATGGATAAGTTAATTGTTTTGAAATTAGACGGAGATTGCGAAGAAGGTTTTCGCTGCACCGTAAAAATTGGGAAAAACAATCAATTTCCCTCTACGGACTTTACGGAAAGTAAAAGATTGCCAGCCAACCCGCAAATAGCCGCTTTTGAAGAAGAACATTGGCTGGAAAAATATCGAGCTATGGGAACAAATTCCCGGCACCACCAGGAAAATTTAGTGCATTTAATTTACCCTTTTTTGCACCAAGATGCCAAAAAAAATACCGCTGTGAAATCGACGGTGGCTAAAGGATTGTCTTTTCGTCGGATAAAACCGAAAAAGATTAATGCAAGAACTCCTGTGAATGATTGCAAAGAGTCTGGGAAAAAACTTGCGTTGATGCTGAATGATTGGCTGAAGTCTCCTGAGTTTGCTAGGGTAGATAGAATAATTGGGGACAATTTAAATCCAGATGAAGAGGCAAGGGTGCTGATTTGCACAAATGACAAACACTTGCACAAACTGCCTTGGAATCAGTGGGATTTGTTTGAAAGATTTCCGAAAGCCGAACCTTCGCTGAGTAAATTAAACTATGTAACACTGGAAAATCCCGGACAACCTATCCGCAAGTCTAAGGTAAGGATTTTAGCAATTCTGGGAAACAGCGCTGGGATTGATATCACGCAAGATAGGAAAATTTTGGAGAATTTGTCTCCCAATGCTGAGGTGAGGTTTCTAGTGGAACCGAAACAGGAAGAAATCAACGACGAACTTTGGGAGCAATCTTGGGATATTATATTTTTTGCAGGACACGGGGAAACTGAGGAGGATATTGGAAAAATATATATCAATCAAACAGATTTTTTAACAATTAATGAGTTATGGTGCGGCTTGAGGAAAGCGGTAAAAAATGGTTTGCAACTGGCTATTTTTAACTGTTGCGATGGGTTGGGTTTGGCTAGAAATTTAGATGATTTTCAGATGATTCCGCAAATGATTTTAATGCGGGAGTTTGTGCCGGATTTTGTGGCTCAAGAATTTTTAAAATGTTTTCTTAAAGAGTTTGTGAATGGCAAGTCTTTGTATGCAGCAGCGGGGGAAGCGCGGCGGCGGTTGGAGACTTGGGAAAAGGAATTTCCTTGTGCTAGTTGGTTGCCTGTAATTTGGCAGCATCCGGCAGCGAAGCCTGCGGTTTGGAACGATTTTTTGCTGGCGCCGGATTCGCCTGCTGTGGCCCCGGATTTGACTTTGCTTCCCACGTCTGGGAAAAGACGACCGGTTGAGGGTTTTTCGCGCTTGAAGTCGGTGATTTTGGCGAGTGCGGGCTGTACCCTGGCTGTGATGGGAGCGCGCTCTCTGGGGGTTATGGAGGGGCTGGAACTGTCAATGCTCGATCGACTAATGAGCCAGCGCCAACCTGAATTAATCGACAATCGGTTGTTGGTTGTGGAAGTGACAGACAATGATGCCGAGAATTACGGCTATCCTCAAAATGATGCTACTTTAGCAAAGGCGATCGACAAATTGCAGCAGTTTCAACCTATAGCAATTGGTTTGAATATGCACCGCAATTCGCCAAGGGAGCCAGGACGAAAAAACTTAATTTCTCTGTTTGATAGCAATCCTAATATTATTACTGTATGCAGCTATGGTTCCACCGATAAAAATTACGATCCGCCGCCAGAATTGTCGAAGGCTAAATTAACCAATCAACTGGGTTTTAGCGATTTAACTCCGGATGAATTGCGCCATGAAAAAGGTAGCAGTATTCGCCGTCAATCTCTTTCCTATGAACCAAATCTTTCTACTTTTACTAATAATTGTAAAATTTCTAATAGCTTCAGCTTTCTGTTAGCTTTGCGTTTTTTGGAAAATCAAGGAATAAAATCACAGATAAGTGACAATCACGAGTGGCGAATCGCTGATGTTACATTTAAAAGATTGGCTATTCGTACAGGAGGTTATCAAGATTTAAAGGCGCTAGTGAGTCAAATATTGCTCAACTACCGCGCCAACCGGAAACCAGCTTTTAAAGTGACACTTCAAGAAGTATTAGAAGGGAAAATAAACTCTGATTTAGTTAAGGGTAAAATTGTCTTAATCGGCCACACTTCGCAAGTTTCGAGGGAGGAATCTGATACTCCTTACGGTAAAATGCCGGGAGTTTGGATTCACGCTCACATGGTTAGTCAAATCCTCAGCGCTGCGATTGATAAAAGGCCGCTATTGTGGGTTTTGCCGCAATTGCAAGGGATACAGTGGGGAGATGCTGTTTTTGTGTGGTTGGTGGCTGTGACGGGCGGGTTGTTGGCTTGGCGGGATCGATCGCTCTTGGTGTTGGCGATCGCTAGCGGTGGTATGATTTTTGTGCTGTACCAAGGTTCTTTGGTAATTTTAACTTTCGGTGGCTGGATGCCTTTGGTTCCGGCGGTTTTGGCTTTAGTTGCAACGGGTGGTATCTTGTTTGTGTACGATCGATCTTAATTAGCCTCGGCGGCTGAAATTTCGGAGAAATCTCGGCGGTTGAAAGAGACTGTTGGCGAATTAAAAAAGGGTGAAACCAAACATCCCACAATCGTGGAAAAAAACTATGATGAGGCAGAGGGAAAAAGAGCCGCAAAATGAGAGATACGAGTCTTACCAATCGGAATGTCGCGCCAAAATGCCCACATTCTTGACAAATTCATCGCAGCAGCAGTCACAATATGTTGCAAGCGAGTCTTGGCAATACCCATGTAACGAGCCTCGCGCCAACCAAAAACACGAATTCCTTGCGACAAGGAACTTTCAACACCGGCCCTCTTGGCATAACGCTGCTTGAAATCCTCGGTATGTTGTCTGGCCTTACCCTTGGCTAAAGCCTCATAAAGAGGTTGAGGGCTAAGAGTCAAAACACGGGCGCTTGCTGGCGAGTGAGTACATTGAGAACGAACAGGACAAGCAGCGCAATCGGGCCGACGAAAACGTACTTGAATGGTCGGATTGCCATAATTATCCGAGCGTGGATGCCAGGATTTGCTGACGTTACCTTGCGGACAAATAGCCTGCTGATGCTCCCAATCAACGGTAAAACAAGAAAGATCGAAGCCTTGCTGCGCTTTTTCTTGCCAGCTAGAATCAGATGGTACTCGACCAACGAGATCGATACCTAATTCTGTTTCACAAGTGAGCAAATGTTGGGCATCAACATAAGCAGTATCGACAAGATGTTCTTGTGGTAACAGGCGTTTATCAGAAGGAGATTGATGAATCACCTGAGTCATTTCGACATAAACAATGCTTGCAGGTGTCGTTTCCACATTGGTAATTAAATGAGGTAAATCTCGATCGCAAGTTTCTGTAAGATGTACCGACTTCGACCCTCGCTTAAAACTGAATAATCGAAGCCACTATCAGTGATTTCTAGTCGAGAGAGCATACTTCCAATCTATACGACTTCTCACCGCTTCTGCTGCTTGTCGGTCAGTCAATCCCTCTGCAAATTGCATCACGCTGATTAATGCTAATTGTCCGGGTGATAAAGCACTTTGACCGCAATCGGCTCGAAACAAGGTGATAAAGTCTGTATCCTCGTACAACACTCCTAAGAGAGTCCCGCATTTTCATATATGGGTTGCCTTTAGGAAATCAGGTTCGTGCTACGGAGGCTGTCATTTCTGGAATCGATGACCAGGAGCGGGGGTGAAGAGTCATAATTAATTATTTAATCTGGTGCCTCATTACACTATCATTCTGCCTATTCAGGACGGCGATGAAAAAGGGCTGAAACCCCTCAGACATTCGCCAACGGTCTCTTGAAACCGTGGCAATACAAACAAAACCCGCCGACGCGGGTTGAAGAATAGGCGGTGAAAATTACGTTTTACATTATTCTGTTGAGTCGGCGTCCGGCGGACATTGTTTGTGTAGACGCGGTTTCAACCGCCCTCTTACTTCACCCAAGCCCGATGAGCCATCAAAGCCGCAAACGGCTGCACACCCCGCAACTGATTCGACAGCGGCAAATGACCCCTCGGCGCGCTCAAATCCCAAATAAATTCTTGCGGATACCGCGTCCAATTATTGCCCTTCTTCCATCCAATTAACGGCCACAACTTATCCCAATTCTTCCCCGAACTCAGCCAGATTTCCCGCTGTACCGAAAAGCCAAATTTGTTTTCGGAATGAACTTTCCACAGCGTATTAATTGTTTGTAAATCTGTCACCGGCAAACTTTCAACTTCTGTAAAATACAGCCACTTTCTCGCCGAAGCTGTCTCGCCCGCCAACCCACAAAGTTTGTTTAAAGTCAATAGATCGGCTTCTTGAAATTCCTGTAATGCCAATAATTGTTGCAGCGGAGTGTAGTCAATGTTAGAGTTCGATCGCAGCGGCACAACTCCAGTCGGAAAATTCGCCTGCAAAAACTCCCTCGCTCTGGCAGAATCCGCACTATAAAGAATTTGGTAAGCCTTACCCATTACCGCTGTCGGTTCCTCCGACTTGCGCTCTAATAAAAATTCCATCAATACATCCCAGCCCGCATCTGCTATGTGTTGTTGCAGCAGTTGCAGTTGAGTTTTCTCTGAACCCGACCTCAACTGTGAGCGGAGTTCGGCTGTATCGGCGGCCGAGTCTAATGGAGAAGTAGAAATCGAGTCAGTCATGGGAAACTATCAGCTATCAGCTATCAGCTATCAGCAATTAGCTGAAGCCCTGGTTTTTCCCCATTGTACAATGCTACTGACTCCGATTTACTTCTCTGTACTCCAATGGTTGTGCGCTGCACGATGAGTTAACCGGGCCGATCGCACTTTCCCCGTCAATGGGAACGATCGCAAATAGCTTTATCCTCAGATTTTTGCGATCGCTCCCATGTAAAAGAGTTATTCTTGAATCTAGTCGTCCACGATGGAAACCCATGCAGAGAACGAAGGCGGAAAAAAGTTGATGTCATATTCCGAGTCTTCCCACTCTTTCACCCACAGCGGTACAACGCCCGGGCGAGGAGTTTCCGCAAAGATCCGTTCCTTGGACTCGATCGAGTGAAATAGCTGTTTCAAAGTATCTCCCCGATCCAAAGCTTCGCTCAGGATGTCATCCAAGTCAGGATCGACCCGTTTGACGCGGTTTTTGTCCTCTTCAAGCCACAGAAGTTTCAAAGACTTCAGATCCCTCGGACTGAGAATGCTCTTGTAGTACACGCGCTTGAGCGTCGCTACGGGTTCCAACGAGCGTTCGATCCGGCGAATTTGCTGAACTCGCAGGTAATGCCATTCCGCTAAACGCTTGCGTTCCGAAGGCGCGAGAGTTTCCTTCCCCGCTGAGTGTTTGTAGTCATAGTTAATCAAACTACAAGCCATATTGGCCAGCAGGTGAATTAACTGTTTTTCTTTGGGTGTTGCCTGACGCCGTTCCTGGGTTCTTGTCAATACGCGCTGTCTGCGGGTAGTTTCGAGAGTATTTTCCATTGGGTTTTTACGAGATGAAATACGATTGTGCCAGATCCGAATCCCGAACATCAGAAGGTAAGGAAGTTCCTAGGCGGGGAAACTCCACCGACAGACTCGCCTTACCTGTTTATTTTCCCATTCACTTCGTTGAGACTTCAACTCCTCGGATTAGGTAGACTGATATTGGGAGAGAGTTTTCACACCCTTGAGCCAAGGTGGTGGCGACAACAAATACACCACAAACACGATCGCAATCACAACCGCAGCGCCGGCGAACCACCCAGAGGGCTAATTATTTCCGGCCTTTGCCTGTCTTTACCTCTTCTTGCTCTCCATCTTCATTCGTTCCAGTGTAGTTAATGTCGGGACGACTCTCCCCCGCAGTCAAACTGCTGGTTGATGAAGATTGTGGGACGATCGCAAAAGCGCTGGCCCTGCTTGTATGGAATAAGCTGATGCCACCGGAGGCAATTACTGCTAATACTAAGATGCTGTTTTTCATGTTCGATGACCCTGATTTAACGTAGATAGACACCCTTTGGCTAACCCGATCTGTCAGAAGTGGGTTGATGCAATAGCCCACTTGTCTTCTGATAAATCTGCCTGCCATAATCAATACAGACAGGCACACCCGCTTGCGATCGGAAACGCCGGAAGTGACGTGTTACTTATGTCCACGATCATCCACCAACCAGATTTTTTTGGGTAGTGGGGCTAAGGCCATCAGGGCGTCGATCCATCAGGGAGTTATGCCATCAGGGTGCTCATCTATCGGGTAGTTAATTCATCAGGGCGCATCTTCTACTACAATTAGCCACAAACTTAACTTTAATCGTTGAGCCAGTGGCTAGCAGCGCACTGACAGCGCTTTTAAGAATTAAACTTTTTGTGGATTTATCCCCAAAAGTTTGTCCTTAAAAATTCCCCCACGCGAAAGCCCGGGAAGTGTCAGCGGCATGGAATTCCATGCAATCTAAGTCAACTAAAAAAAACGCAGATTAACGATATCTCCCACTCAAGCAGTCCTCAGCCAAACGCTGGGGTTTTTTATTGGTAGCAGCCATTCCAGCGCTTTGACAGGACGGCATTCGGTAGCCAGCCCCGAAGGCAGAACCTTAGGCAGAACCTTAGGCAGAACCTTAGGCAGAACCTTAGGCAGAACCTTAAAGGCGCTGCGGTTATGAGTTTCCCTAATAACATCATACCATCCGGTGAATTTTAAAGTATGATTGTAAAAAAATGTGAACCCAATGGCGTTTAGCCGTTTTCAATCCGATTGAGTAAAAATTCAGACGAGGATGTCAACGAGTACAAACAAAAAAGTGTCGGGGTACGATCGCCCTCCTGGCTGGATTTAGGGTAAACGACTGTTGACAATTTACCTAGACTTACCTAGGATTGAGTGAGTAAAATCCTGGTAAATCACTCGATAGATTGATGAGTATTGGCCAGAGCGTTGAGACGATACGGCGCCCTGAGAAGGCATTCAGAGAGTCCGTCGGCACAGATGGTGGACACAGGCAATATCGTCTAACATAGTAAAAATCTAGCCACACTGACAGGGAGAATCAATGGCTACCCTAACTTATTGCAAAGGCTTGCCCACACCAGTGCACGAGCTTAACGAACTCGGAAAAACAACTTTCGAGATGTTTTTAGAGGCTTACGCCCCAATTTTTCGGACTGCCAGCATTGAAACAGTCGATCGCTTACTTTCAAATACAGAGTTTAAGAAATCCGATTGGAACACGCACTTACAGCAAACCTACGGCATGAACAAGCGCCACGCAAATGGTGTAATCAGTTCTGCCAAGGGTCGTGTAGACGGCGCCAAAGAACACAGAATTTTACATTTAAAAACTCTTGAAGGCAAGATAAAATCTCTTGGCATATGGCTGAAGAAAGCCGAGCGTAAGTTGGCATTAGCTCGCAAGTTTTATGCCAAGAAAAAATGGCTCGACTCAAAAACAGGTTGTAATTTCCCCATAGCTTGCTCCCTTAAATATAAATCTACAAACTGGCAGAATTTACGCTTTCAAATTCACAATAAAAAGCGTAAACTGACATTATTAAGTAATAAAATCAAACACTTAAGGCTTAAACCAGTCAAAGTTTGCATCCCTAGGAGTGATATTTTTGTCGTCGGCTCCAAGGATGAGTCTTTTGGCAATCAAGTCTGTCAGTGGAATGGGGATAAAATAACTTTCCGAGTCCCTAAGTGCTTGGAGTCACGATTCGGAAAAACCGTGTCCTCTGTTATTGGTGATTTTAGTCACAACATCAACAGATTACCAGAATGCGGTGCTAAGACCTGGCATTTCTACCGCAAGAATGGAAAGTGGGTTGTCGCCGTGCAGTTTACCCCAAATCCCGTGAAGCAGGTTTCCAGAGAGAGAATGTACGGTTGCATTGGTATCGACATGAACCCCGGT
>NZ_JAHRFA010000049.1:0-15468 GCF_020883045.1 Microcoleus sp. CAWBG58
AAGTTCCTCCCAGAAATCAACTTATCCAGTTTGTCGATTCATTTATCATAAGCTGCTGCGCGCATCAATTGCTTGGTTTCGAGGATTGCAGAAAGGGGAGAGTGGGAGAGGGGGAGAGGGGGAGAATGGGAGAATTTTTTTATTCCCTTTGACTGACAACTATCAACTATCAACTGACAACTATCAACTGTCAACTATCAACTGTCAACTGTTAACTGACTTTTGCAAATCTATCTGTGGGAAGATGGCACGGCGCCGACAAATGTGGTTTGTTATATAAAAAACACATAATTATTTTTAACCATCTTGTTTTATAGGCACAAACAGAAATAGTGCGATCGCGCCATCGCTACAGGTCAAAAAAAAATGAGTCGGTTTCAGGTCTTGCCTTTACCCATTAAATCTTACAGCATTGCTACATTTACCGCAGGCACGGCCTTACTGCTGACAACTCTGTTACTGTTTGCACTTCAGGCAACTCCTGCAATCTTACTTCTTGCCACTGCAATGGTTGGCGGCTGGTATGCTGGTTTAAAGTCCGCAGAACAAGAACTAGAAATAGAACGCCAGATTATCTCAAAAGTAACTGATACCACAGCTTGCTTGATTGTAGTTCTCGACAGTCGAGGACGAATTGTCCGCTTCAACCAAGCTTGCGAAAAAACCACAGGCTACTCGGCAGCCGAAGTTCTGGATAAATATGTTTGGGATCTGTTCTTGATTCCCGAAGAAGTTGAGGCAGCCCAAACAGTTTTTGCTAATCTAAACGCAGAAGTTGTTTACAGCGAATATCAAAACTATTGGCGCACTAAAAATGGCGACAAGCGCTTCATTTCTTGGTCGAATACAGTGATGCTGGGTATTGATGGCTTGGTAGAATATGCGATCGCAAGTGGTATCGATATTACCGATCGCAAATTAGCAGAAATAGCCCTGGCTTCATCCTACACCACGCTAGAAAACTGCGTCAAACAGCGCACGGCTGAGCTAACAGTAGCTAAAGAAGCGCTGCAAGCTCAAGAAGAACGATTTCGCTGTTTGAGTTCCTGTTCGCCTGTGGGAATTTTTATGGCAGATTTTAAGGGGCGCTACACCTATGCAAACCCTCGCACCCAGGCGATTTGTGGCTTGAGTGTAGCAGAACTTTTAGGAGACGGTTGGGAGAATTGCATTCACCCAGAAGACCGATCGCGCGTATTGAGCCGATGGCTGGATTATACTCGGGAACGTGGGGAGTATGCGATCGAGTATCGCCTGCAAACAGCAGAGGGTATTGTACGTTGGATTAATGTTGCTTCGGCCCCGATGTTCTCCGACTGTGGGGAACTCATCGGACACGTGGGCACGGTGCGAGATGTTACCGAAAGACAGCAAACACAAGCAGCTTTGTCTAGCAGCGAACAGCAACTGAGAACGCTGCTAGAAAATACGCCGGATGTGATTATCCGCACCGACAAAAAACTGCGTTATATTTATGTCAACGAAGCAGTTGCCAGAAGTCAAGGAAAACCAATTTCATTCTTCGTCGGGAAAACCAGTCAAGAGATAGGAATGCCGCCGGAACTTTGCCAGAGGTGGGATGAAACTCTCCGCAAAGTGTTAGAAACTGGTCGAGAAGAAATCATCGAATTTCAGGCTTACTCAACCGACGGCATCAGAAGTTATCAATCTCGCGTAGTTCCAGAGTTTGACAAAGACGGCGTACCAGAATCGGCGTTAATTGTTGCCCGCGATATCACAGAACTAAAACTTGCAGAAAGTCAAAGATTGCAGTTGGCAACCGAGCAAGCAGCCCGAGAAAAAGCCCAAATAGAACAGCAGCGATCGGCATTTTTGGCAGAAGTTAGCAAAATTTTGGCTGCTGCGTTTGACGGAGAAACAGTGCTGCAAAATGTCGCTGAATTAGCAGTTAATTCTGTTGCTGACGGGTGCTGCATTCATTTGACCGCAACTGACTCAAAAGTCCGCAAAGTCGCTGTAGCTCACGCAGAAGCCTCTACGGTTGATACGATTAATAAGTTGAGAGTTAAAAGCCCGATCGCCGATCGCGCTTTTAACGGCTATCCGCTAGTAATTCGCACCGGCCAATCCCAACTAATTGCCGAAGTGGATGAGGAGATTTTAGGAGAAACAGCCGAAAATGCAGCAGAAATTGAAATGTTGCAATCGCTCAATATCGGATCTTACGCTTGCGTACCGCTGAAGGCGCGCGGGCGGGTAATGGGTGCGATCAGTTGCTTTACCTCAAAGTTGGGGCGCCGCTACAGTGCAGAAGATATGGCAATGCTAGAAGATTTAGCATACCGCGTGGCGATCGCCCTGGACAACGCCAGACTTTATGCAGAAGCGCAGCAAGCACTAGCTCAAACATCGCAATCCTTCGCCTTAATTGACTCGCTGTTAGAAGCATCTCCCCTAGCGATTTGCTTTCTCGATCGCGAAATGCGCTTCATCCGCATCAACCAAGTATTAGCAGAACTCAACGGTTTGCCAGCCCAACAGCATCTCGGTCAAGACTACCGTCAATTGTTGCCAGAATCCGCAGCCAATTTTGCACCAATAATTCAGCAAGTTCTAGAAACCGGCGAACCTGTTTTAAATGTAGAAGTCAGCGGCGAACATGGGGGAAGACCCGGATATTTCGGCTACTGGCTCGCCAACTACTACCCGGTAAAAAATGAAAGGGGAGAAATCATCGGTGCTGGCATAATTCTCGCAGATGTTACCGCAGCCAAACAAACAGAATTAGCTTTGCGGGAAAGTGAAACGCGCTTCCGCAGCGTGGTAGATTCTAACATGATCGGCATCGGTTTTTGGGAGGCAGGCGGCGCAATTACTGAAGCTAATAACGCCTTGCTGGACATGATTGGATATACGAGAGAAGACTTAATTTCAGGAAAAATCCACTGGAGCAATATCACGCCGCCGGAATACGCAGAACTCGATCGCGCAGCCCTCGCCCAAGTCGCAGCATCAGGAAGTTGCGCGCCCTATGAAAAAGAATACATCCGCTCAGACGGCTCGCGGTTCCCAATTTTAGTCGGCGCCGGAAACTTGCAAGGATGCACAGACAAAGGATCCTTCTTCGTACTCGATATTACCGATCGCAAACAAGCTCAAAACCAGATCCGAGAAAACGAAATTCGCATTCGCAACCAACTAGCAGAACTCGACTTAGTTTACAACACCACACCAGTCGGGCTGTGCTTTCTCGATACCAATTTGCGCTACATCCGCATGAACGAATGCCTCGCTGCGATCAACGGCCGCACGATCGCAGATCACATCGGGCGCACCGTCAGAGAAGCGATACCGGAACTTGCCGATCTCGTAGAGCCGATTTACCTCCAAGTGCTCGCTACGCAAACCCCCGTACTCGACATGGAACTTAAGGCCGAAACCCTTCAACAGCCAGGAGTTGTGCGGGATTGGCAAGTCAGCTTTTACCCCGTGATCGATGAATCGGGAACGCTGTTGGGAGTCAGCAGCGTGGTTGCCGAAATTACCGATCGCAACCAAGCAAAACGGGTAATCCAGCAAAGCGAAGCTTTGTTCCGGCGACTGTTAGACTCAAATATTTTCGGAGTTGCGATCGGCGATTTTACCGGCCGCATCGCCTACGCCAACGACTCCCTGCTCAACATGGTGGGCTACACTCGCTTAGACGTGCTCTCCGGTCAAATGCGGTGGGACAATATGACCCCCTCCGAATACCTCCACCTCGACGCCCGGGCGGCCGGGGAACTGCGGGCGTCCGGAGTCGCAACTCCTTTTAAGAAAGAGTACATCCGCAAAGATGGCAGCCGCGTCCCAGTGCTGATGGGCGCGACAACTCTGTGCCCTGACAAAGGCGAACCGGAGACGATCGTCGGATTCTACATTGACTTGACCGAAATCTCGCGGGTGGAAGCAGAACTCAAAAACAATCAACAACGGCTGCAAATCGCTCAGCAAGCAGGTAAAATCGGAACTTTTGAATGGAACGTCCAAACGGGCGAACTCGCGTGTACGCCGGAGTTAGAGGCTTTGTACGGGCTGTCGGCCGGCGGTTTCTTTAGCAGCTATCAAAATTTGCTGGCAATGGTGCATCCAGACGATCGCACTTTCACCGAACAGCAGATAGAGGCGGCGGCGACTTCCGGCGAGGAATTAAACATCGAGTTCCGCATCTGCCGCCCGGACAGCAGCATCGGCTGGATTGCTTGCAGGGCTAGGGTGTTTCAGGACGATCGCGGTTTGCCCCTGCGAACGATCGGCGTAAACGTCGATATCACCGATCGCAAACAAGCAGAAGAAGCGCGATCGCAAATCAATCAAACTTTGGAAGCCTTGATCCAGGCTTGTCCCCTGGCAATTACCGTTTTGGGCGCCGACGACGGGATTGTGAAAATGTGGAACCCAGCCGCTGAGAGGATTTTTGGCTGGTCAGAATCAGAGGCGGTAGGTCAATTTGTGCCCAGCGTTCCCCCAGACAAGCGGGAAGAATTCACGGCGAACTTGAAAGGAATTCGCGCCGGAAATGCGATCGCCGGAATGGAAACCCAGCGCCAAAGAAAAGACGGCACATCGATCGATATCGGTTTGTGGGCAACTCCTGTCCGCGACGCCAAGGGTAACATTAACTGTATGTCGATCGTCGCCGACATCAGCGATCGCAAGCAAGTCGAGGCAGAACTCGCTCAGTTGCTCGATCGCGAACAAGCCGCGCGGGCAGAAGCAGAAGCCATCAACCGCCGGAAAGACGAGTTTCTAGCCACTCTTTCCCACGAACTGCGGACACCTTTAAACGCAATTCTGGGTTGGGCCCAAATGCTCCGCACCCGCCCGTACACACCAGATTCTTTAGCCTGCGGTTTAGAAGCGATCGAGCGTCAGTCCAGGGTGCAAACGCAGCTAGTCGAAGATTTGCTCGATGTTTCCCGGATTATTCAAGGCAAGCTGGTTCTAAAACCCGGCTGGTTCGTCATGACAAAGACGATCGAAGTTGCCCTCAATTGTGTCAGTTTCGCCGCTCAGGCTAAGTCTGTGACTGTTTCCTCGGAATTTGACCCCGCAATCAGTTTGATGTGGGGCGACGCCCAGAGGTTGCAGCAGGTAGTCTCAAATTTGCTGACTAACGCCGTCAAGTTTACGCCATCCGGGGGAACAGTCCAACTGCGTTTGTCTGCGGTAGCTGTTGCTAATTCCCCATCACCTAATTACGTACAAATTATTGTTAGCGATACCGGCAAAGGCATTTCTCCTGAGTTTTTGCCCTACGTGTTCGATCGCTTCCGACAAGCAGATGGCTCAATTACTAAGGCTTACGGGGGTTTGGGACTGGGATTGGCGATCGTCCGGCACTTGGTGGAACTCCACGGCGGCACTGTACGCGCCGAAAGTCCCGGAGAGGGACTCGGGGCGACATTTACAGTAATGCTGCCCCTGAAACAGCGTCGGAGTCAGCAGCCGCAGTTGAGAGAAGAAAGGCAATTAGCTGCCGTGAGTCCTGGTATTTTGGCTGGTTTAAAGGTGTTGGTAGTTGATGACGAACCCGACAACCGCGAGTTTTTGGTTTTGGCGCTGAAACAGTTGGGGGCTCTGGCGATGGCTGCTGCTTCAGCCCAAGAGGCGATCGACATTTTACAGCAGTCGCCGCCGGATATTTTAGTCAGCGACATCGGGATGCCGGTTGAGGATGGCTACTCGTTAATCCGCAAAGTGCGATCGTCCGAATCTGACAAAATCAAGCGCTTGGCCGCTGTGGCGCTGACAGCTTATGCTAGCGAACAAGACCGGCATCGGGCGATCGAGGCCGGTTACGACGAACACTTAGCAAAGCCGATCGATTCTGCTCGATTCGCCACAGTTTTAGCTCAGTTAAGAACCTTAAACTAACAGAAGGTACGTAGTTGCGCTTGAGCGCTCCGAAAGGCACGTAGTTGCGCTTGAGCGCTCCGAAAGGCACGTAGTTGCGCTTGAGCGCTCCGAAAGGCACGTAGTTGCGCTTGAGCGCTCCGAAAGGTACGTAGTTGCGCTTGAGCGCTCTGAGCTTATATATAACCAAGAGCGCTCGATCGCAATTACATACCTCAATCAAGAGCACTTAAGCGCAACTACATACCTCAATCAAGAGCGCTTAAGCGCAACTACATACCTCAATCAAGAGCGCTTAAGCGCAACTACATACCTAGAAATTAACCTCGCAGAAGACTGCAACAGTTAAAATTCGATCGCCAGCCCAACTCCTCGATCGCGTCATGCTCATTAATCCCCTCAACCGCCCAACCGCCGAAATTTTCAGCAAACCTCGCCTGGGAACAGTTGTGATTGTTCCCTTTGTGTTGCTAACAGTCAGCGCCGTCGGGCTAGTGGGTTATCTTTCTTTCAAAAGCAGCCGGGAATCCGTCGAGGATCTAGCACAGCAGTTAATGGAACAAGTAGGAGAGCGAATTGGCGATCGGCTCACCAACTACCTCAACGCCCCCCAGAACGCCGTAGCAGCCAACCGTCTAGCAGTAGAACAAGGAATGCTGAACCTCAACAACACTCAGCAACTGCGACAGAAACTTTGGCAGCAAATAATCCTCAACCCCACACTGCAATCGAGCTTTTTTGTCAATGAGCGAGGAGAACAAATTGGGTACGGTCGCCTGATGAGCGAGGAATTTGTGCAACAAGTCACAAAAGTGACAGGAGAGAAATTCTCAGTCGGTACGCGTTTTTTTGGCAGCATGAAAAGTACCGACCTGGGTAAAATGAAATACTACTCGGTTGACTCCAAAGGCAATCCCCTAAAACTGCTCTATAGCATCCCTATGGATAACCGCGAAACTGCTTGGTTTCGCCACGCCAAAGCCTCCAACAAACAAACTTGGTCGCCAATTGTTGTTTTCAACGTTATGCCGAAGTTAGGAATTGTTGCGGTGTCTCCCATCAAGGATGCTGCTGGCAAATGGCGGGGGGTTTTTACTTCAAATTATGGGCTGTCGGCAATTAGCAGTTTTCTCGATCGCCTCTACTTCCCTAAATCGGGACAGACCTTTATTATGGAGCGATCGGGCAATCTGGTTGCTACATCCACCCTAGAAACGCCCTTTGTCAAGCAAGGAAAACAGCCACCGACGCGATTGCTAGCCACCAACAGCCAGGATACCCGCACCCGAGACATTGCTCGGCAACTCACCAACCGCTTTGCCAACTTGAGTTCGCTGGATAGAGCTCAGCAATTTACCATGACGAGCAACGGATCTCCGCAGTTTGTCAGCGTCGCTCCCTATGGAGATGCCTATGGCTTGGATTGGTTGATTGTGGTGGTGGTGCCAGAGTCGGATTTCATGGCTCGCATTCAAGCAAATACCTACAATACATTGTACTTGTGTGCAGGTACGCTGGTGTTGGCGATCGCGATCGGATTGTTGACTGCCCGTTGGCTAACACAACGCATTTTGCGCTTGAATACCGCCGCCAAAAATTTAGGAAAAGGAGAATGGCATCGACCTTTAGAAATTAGACGCTTCGATGAACTCGGAGACCTCACCAGTTCCTTCAATCTGATGGCAGTGCAACTGCAACAGGCTTTTTCCGAACAAAAATCTTTAACACAAGCTTTAGCGCAAAGCGAGAGCCAACTCAAGCAATTTTTGGAAGCCATACCAGCGGGGATATCTATCCACGATGCCTCAGGTAAAGTCGTCTATTTAAACCAAACTGCCAAGCATTTGATCGGCGTACAAAATATTCCCGATGCGACCTTAGAAGAAATGGCAGAAGTTTATCAACTCTACTACGAAAACCAGCTTTGTCCAAATGAAAAAATTCCGGCATTCCGAGCACTGCGGGGCGAAACGTTGCTCGTTGAGGATTTAGAAATTCATCGATATGGGGAAATTATTAAGCTTGAGGTGCGCGCCACACCAATTTTCGATACAGGCGGCAAGATTATTTATGCCATCAATACTTTTACTGACATCTCAGGGCGCAAACAATCTGAAAAACTATTAACTGACTACAATAACACTTTAGCCACCGAAGTTGCGGAACGTACTGCTGCCCTAGCTCTGGCTAACGAACTATTAAATGATGAAGTTGCAGAGCGCAAGTTGATAGAACAAAAACTTGACAGTTCTACTCAAAGAATTCTGAAAATCTTTGAGTCAATTGCAGATATTATACTAATTTTAGAATTACCAGAAAAAACAATTGAAGTTATACCTACTAAGGGAATTTTTCAAGACAACAATCAGGCAGATCAGCTCGACTCCATCCTAGAACAAATTTTTAATGAGAGCTCCCAAGACATTTATTTCACTCAAGTTCGAGAGGCATTAGAAACCCAGCAAACTATAAATTTTGATTACAGGATGCAGATTAACAACCAAGAAGTTTGGTTTGCTGCTAAAATTTCGCCATTGTCCGATCGCTCTGTGGTTTGGGTGGCCAGGGACATTAGCGATCGCCAGTTGGCAGAAGCCCGACTGCTGGAAGCCCAAAAAATTGCCAGGATTGGCAGTTGGGAACACGATATAGCCCAAGCAACAAGCACTTGGAGTGAAGAACTCTATCGTATATTCGAGCTCGATCCGACTCAAAAACCCCTAGCAACCCCAGAATTAGTCGAGCGTTTTCATCCCGAAGATCGATCGCCCTATCTGACAATGCTCCAGGAGAGAGCGATTAATAAAAAAAGCTTTGAACTCGATCTGCGACTGATCTGCAAAGATGGCTCGCTCACTTACATAGAAGTGAGAGGGAAACCCGTTTTTGATAGAAAAGGGCAGTTGCTCCGTTGGTTCGGCACTGTCTTAGATATTACCGCTTACAAACAAGCCGAGGCAGCTTTGCGAGAAAGCGCCCAGCGGGAACAAGCAATCGGGCGCAGCATCGATCGCATCCGTCAGTCCTTAGATATTGATACCATATTCCAAACCACAACCTCAGAATTGCGAGAAACACTCAAATGCGATCGAGTCGCTATCTATCGTTTTAATCCAGATTGGAGTGGCGAATTTGTTGCCGAGTCAATGGGGGAGGGCTGGATATCTGTGATACAACAATTGGACGAACTTAATTTACCAAACAATCTCGCCACCGACTTTCGCTGTGCGGCGACAAACTTACAAGCCTGCGGTGAAGGAGTACGAGATACCTACCTACAAAAAAATCAAGGCGGTATCTACGATATAGGTGTTTGTTACCGCATGGTTGAAGACATATACACTGCTGGATTTAGTCCTTGTTACGTGGAAGTGTTAGAGCAATTTCAAGCCAGAGCCTACATTATTTGCCCCATATTCTGCGGCAGTCAACTTTGGGGTTTGCTCGCCAGCTATCAAAATTCTGGGCCCCGCACTTGGCGCGCAGCAGAAATCAATATTGCGCTGCAAATTAGCACTCAACTCGAAGTCGCCTTACAACAAGCTCAATTGCTCGAAGCCACTCAACAGCAAGCCGTAGAACTCCAACAAGCCGCCTTAGCAGCAGAAGCAGCCAACCTCGCCAAAAGCACTTTTCTGGCCAACATGAGCCACGAATTACGCACCCCTCTTAACTCAATTCTGGGATTCTCCCAATTGATGCAGCGATCCGCCAACCTCAACCGCGAACAACAGGAAAATATCGGCATCATCAACCGCAGCGGAGAACACTTGCTAAGTCTGATCAATCAAATATTAGATTTAGCCAAAATAGAAGCAGGACGCATTACACTCAACCCAACAGACTTTCAATTAAACAGACTGCTAAACGAGGTGGAAGAGATGTTCCAACTTCAGGCACGCGAGCAAAAATTAGAGTTAATATTTAGCTACTCTAGGAATATTCCAGAATATTTGCACGCCGATCAAGTTAAGTTGCGCCAAGTTTTAATTAATCTGCTTTCTAACGCCATTAAGTTTACGAAGGAGGGAGGCATTGCAGTAAGAGTAAGTTCGGTAATTGAACAGGAAAATCAGCAATTACCAATCAATTACAAATTACATTTTGAAATAGAAGATACAGGCTGCGGCATGACTCCCGATGAGTTAGACCAGCTTTTTCAAGCCTTTGTCCAAACCAAAACAGGAAAAACATCTCAGCAGGGAACCGGTTTGGGGCTGGCCATCAGCCAACACTTTGTCAAGCTGATGGGCGACATCATTACTGTACGCAGTAAAGTAGGACACGGCACCACCTTCGCCTTTGATATCCCCGTCAGCGCAGTTGAGGCGGCGGCGATTGAACCGGTACAGCCGTCGCGTCGGGCGATCGCCCTAGAATCCAACCAACCGCGCTATCGTATATTGATTGTGGACGATCGCGAAGACAACCGCCAACTGCTGCTCAAAATCCTTGCAACCTTTGACTTTGAGCTCAAAGAAGCCTGTAATGGTGTAGAAGCCATTGAAGTGTGGACGAGTTTTGAGCCGGACTTAATTTTTATGGATATGTGGATGCCCGTAATGGATGGAGGTGAAGCCACGCAACGCATTAAAGCCACCGTTAAAGGTGAAACTACCGTCATTATTGCCGTGAGTGCCGCTAACGCCGAAGAAGCGCGAAGTGTTACTGTATCAAATGATTGGGATGACTTTATCCACAAACCCTTTCGAGAGACAGACATCTTTGCCACCCTCCACAAACATCTCGGAGTGCGTTACATTTACGATGAACCGGAGAGTGTGCCGGAGCCAACTCAAATCGAGGCTCCGACTCCAGAAAACGTTGCAGCTTTACCAACGGATTGGCTGACAGCTTTAGAAAAAGCCACTATTGAGTGCGATTTAGAGCTGATTCTCAGTCAAATAGAGCAAATTCGCGATCGAAATGACCCATTAGCTAGCGCTCTCGCCGCCTTAGCTAACGAGTTTCAGTTCAATCAAATACTAGCTCTCATCCGTCCCTAAACCAAATAAAAATGATATTAGATCGGGTTCGTAGTGAGGACTTTAGTCCTCATCAAACTTTGAGGACTAAAGTCCGAACGATCAAACCTACAAAGGTTATTTTACCAGACTAGATATGAATTACGAAGCAACTCCCGTCTTAAAAGGGAATATTTTAATTGTTGATGATGTTCCCAATAATTTGCACCTTCTAGCTAAAATACTATCGAGGCATGGCTACAAAACACGCACTGCACCCGACGGTCAACTAGCCCTAAGGTCGATCGAATCAACACCTCCTGACTTGATTTTGCTGGACATCATGATGCCCAGTATGGACGGCTACACAGTCTGCAAAGTATTGAAAGCTTCTGCCACCACCAAAGACATTCCCGTCATTTTTATCAGCGCTTTAAATGAAGTGTTAGATAAAGTCAAAGCCTTTGAAGTTGGCGGTGTAGATTATATCACAAAACCTTTTCAGGAACAAGAAGTTTTGGCGCGCGTCTCAAATCAACTCTTGCAGCGCCAGTTGTTGCAGCAAACACAATCCTACGCGCAGCAACTCGAAGAAACTTTAACTGAACTCAAGAAGACTCAATCTCAGTTAATACAGAAGGAAAAAATGGCTTCTTTAGGGCAACTAGCCGCAGGGATTGCTCACGAAATCAACAATCCAGTCAACTTTATCTCCGGCAATATTACTATGGCTGCTGACTATGCACAAGACTTGGTTCGCCTCATCAAATTATACCGACATTACTACCCGCATCCCGTGGCAGAAATTGTCGGCGAATTGGAAAAAATTCAACCCGAATTCATTGCAGATGATTATCCAAAACTGCTAAGTTCGATGAAAGAAGGTACTTCTCGAATTAGCGAGATTGTGCTGTCTTTTCGCAACTTCTCCCGCCTGGGCCAAGAAAAGTGCAAGCCAGTGGATATTCATGAAGGCATTGACAATACTTTAGTTATTTTGCAACACCGCCTCAAAGGAGCCAACAATATCGGTGAGATTGAAGTGAGAAAACACTACAGTAAACTGCCAAAAATCACCTGTTATGCCAGTCTATTAAATCAGGTATTTATGAATCTGCTAATCAATGCTATTGATGCGCTGGAATCTCAACCTTATCCCCGAAAAATTACCATCAGTACTTCAGTAAGTTCTGATTCAGAACCTGCGTTGTACAATCCAAATTCAAAATTGGCAACTCAAAAGCCTCCGTTCGTTATGATTTTAATTGCCGATAACGGTTGCGGGATTTGCGAGGCAGTGCGCCACCGGATATTTGACCCATTTTTTACTACGAAGCCTGTCGGCAGGGGTACTGGATTGGGCTTGGCAATCAGTCACGATATTATAGTAGAAAAACATGGAGGTAAAATCAGTTGTATTTCGATTCCCGGTGGGGGAACAGAGTTCATTTTGCAGATTCCGATATCTGTTCAATGTGACGTATTAAATGTTAACATTTAAAGATGAAATATCGTAGGGAAACGGCACTATTTTTCAAGGTATGTAGTTGCGCTTCAGCGCTCTTTATAATACAATAGTAATCTTCAAGGTACGTAGTTGCGCTTCAGCGCTCTTTATAATACAATACTGTTCAGTTAAGGCTTTTGGACGAATTTCCGATCGCGATTTTATAGGCGATACAGGCATTTCTAGAAACTCAGATTGTTCTTAAGTCAACCGTATTCCTTTATAATCTTAAGAAAGAGCGCTGAAGCGCAACTACGTACCTCCCAGTTGGCAGTCAGGACTATTGTAGTTACTTCAAATCCAGCAAGCCGTTAGTTTTTAGCTTTGGATTAAACCGGATTTCTTCAGTTACACCGCGAGATTTGAGCAGCGCTAAAATTTCATTTTCCACGCGGCGAGCTACATTTTTCAACAATTTATCTTTGGCAAGTTCATCGGCGACAATACCTTCATAATTTGCTACTTCTTGCGAAGTCATGACAGTTTTGGTGTCAATGGGATCGTTCCACTTGGTAGCATCGGCACCGTTTCCCTGGGGCTGGGAACCGTTTTCGGCAATCCAACTCTCTCGGATGCTTTCTAGAATAGTGCGGCTGGGCTTGTCGATAGTTTGGACTTTCAGCCAGTAGCAGTTGTGCGGTTGGCGCACCAGATACTGTTTGAGGCTGAGGTAAATATCGCGAGAATAGCCGACAAATTGCAGCACTTTCCGATCGTCAAAAATCGCGCAAACGCCGATTTTCCCCTGCACGAACTCCGGCAATTTTCCCTCAGCATCAATGTAGGGAATAAATTCTAAACTAGCTAAATTCTGAATCTCTTCTGTCATTTTTTGTGAATAGTCGATCGTAAATTATTCCTACCGTTTACCTGCATTTCTAGCAATTTCCAAGACGGTCATAACACATTCGACTGCGCGAGCGTGCATCGCGGTTTTAATCGCTGAAACCATTGCTATTATTGCATATTCCTTCTTCCTTCTTCCTTCTTCCTTCTTCCTTCTTCTTTACCTAATTCTTGAAAACGCGATAAACGGCACAGAGGCGGCTGGGTTTAAATATTTTGGCTTGAAACATGAAATTAGGCGGGACGTTGACGATCGCAAAATCGATCGATTCGTGATACTTTTCAAATTCCGCAGGCATTCCCTTGGGCGTCTCGCTGCTGTAGGGGACTGGCTGAAAAAGTAACTCGGCAAACTCAATCCGCGAGCACTGCAATTGCATCGCTACTTGTTGGAGAAAGCTTTCACCTGTTAGTGAATGGAAGAGTGCGGCTTTAGCATCCGGTTCTAGGACAAAACTGCTATCGTAGCTTTCAATAATCTTGAGACCCATTTTCTGTATACTCCTGACAGACGGCGGTTAACGGTTGTCGGTTAACTTTTAGGCGATCGACATATCCTGAATTTTACCTGAGACTGGCCGTGTTGAAAGCAAAAATTATTCAGCAGAGCTGCCGATAGAAATATGATAATCCCGAAATTTTGACCAGAAAACTAGACGCAAGCCCCCGGCTTGAGACGTGGGGATTAGTCGGTCTGCGGTTTTAACCGCCAGTAAATATTGTATTTGGGGACTAAGCATGGTAATGTAATTGGGTGAGTATGAATAACCGTCTGCGCGTTGAATCATCCTAGTACGGAGAAATCCCGGCAACTCAGATATCCGGCTAGAACCGGAATACTTAGAAAGGGCAAATAATGGCAGGTTGAGGAGCGTACCTATCTGGCTTGTGATGGACTCCCAAAGCAAAAGAAAAACTAAAAGTAAGCCCAACTGCAACACCTCTAGTATTGGTAGTTGATTTGAAGGGTCTAGGGGGATATTTGCCTATCCCTTCCAAGTTCGGCTTGGAGAATCCCCCGGCGACCGCCGTGGGGAGTGTCAAAAATAGCCCTGATTTATTTGCCGATCGCTCTTATCATGTCGGTATCGCAATCTATCAGACTACGACTAAAAGGCTATGCAGAAGATCGAAGACGCATCATTCCCCACGATGAGAATTTCCCCAAACCAGCAGGATTGGCTAGAATTGGCAGAATACGCCTCTATTGCCGGTTCAGCGATTGGCACCATTGCTGCGGGATTGTCGGGGCAAATTCTCTACGCTGCCGCCCCGCTAACCGCAGCACTCTCGCTGAATCTCGCCAATCGCCAGCGTTTTGAGCAGAAAATCCAACAAAAGGCAAATTCTGCCATCGCAGAGGTACAGGCCGTAGCAGAAGCTCGATCGCAGCAAATTCAGAAACTACCTGGAGAACTTACCAAACTTGATTCTACCGTCTCCGACTTAAAACAAAAACTCGGTATTTTGGAATCGGGCGCCATCGCCGACATACAAGCTGCGGTAGCCGCACTCGAACGCCAAGCGCAGGCACTTCCTGCCGATTCTCAAGAACTCTACAGCATCCTGTCGGGTTTGCAGGAAAAACTCCGCATTCTGGAAAATAGCGCCCTCAGAGAGCATGATTGGGAAAATGTCAACGTCCGATTTTTGTTGCTAGACGAGAAGTTAACTGAGGTTAGAACTATTACAGCAGAGTTGCAGGAGCGATCGAACGAAGTAGACTTGGATCGAATCCAAGGTTCTTTGAAGCAATTGCAGGATTTGCTCGATCGACCGACAATAGACACAGCGACTCTGCAAACCGAGATTCAGCACTTGCAGGAGCAAGTTTCCGAGTTGCAGCGGCAAAATCAAGAAATTGTCAAGCCTTATTTGCTGCGCTTGACTCGCGCTGTCAAGAAACTTAGTCAGTAGTTATTGGTGATTGGTTATTGGTTATTGGTTGTTTGTTATTTACCTTGTTTTCTGGCTTTGCTGCCAATAACCGATCGCAAATAATCTCAGATACGCTCAATTACCGATAAGAAAAAATGTTTGTAGTGAGGACTTTAGTCCTTGATTTATGAGGACTAAAGTCCTCACTACGAACTAATTTTATAGTCTGATAGCGGAGACTCTCTAACCCTTGCAAATAACTAATAACTAATAACTAATAACGAAACTTTATCAAGAAATTGTCAAGCCTTATTTGCTGCGCTTGACTCGCGCTGTCAAGAAACTTAGTCAGTAGTTATTGGTGATTGGTTATTGGTTATTGGTTGTTTGTTATTTACCTTGTTTTCTGGCTTTGCT
>NZ_JAHRFA010000049.1:15568-51879 GCF_020883045.1 Microcoleus sp. CAWBG58
ATGTTTGTAGTGAGGACTTTAGTCCTTGATTTATGAGGACTAAAGTCCTCACTACGAACTAATTTTATAGTCTGATAGCGGAGACTCTCTAACCCTTGCAAATAACTAATAACTAATAACTAATAACTAATAACGAAACTTTATCAAGAAATTGTCAAGCCTTATTTGCTGCGCTTGACTCGCGCTGTCAAGAAACTTAGTCAGTAGTTATTGGTGATTGGTTATTGGTTGTTGGTTGTTTGTTATTTACCTTGTTTTCTGGCTTTGCTGCCAATAACCGATCGCAAATAATCTCAGATACGCTCAATTACCGATAAGAAAAAATGTTTGTAGTGAGGACTTTAGTCCTTGATTTATGAGGACTAAAGTCCTCACTACGAACTAATTTTATAGTCTGATAGCGGAGACTCTCTAACCCTTGCAAATAACTAATAACTAATAACTAATAACTAATAACGAAACTTTTGCCAAGCTTGCCAGAAAATATAGATTGATAAAATTGCTAAGAGCGATCGAAATGCTAAACTAATAGTGCGATCGGGCAATCTCGGTAAAAACCTGGTGCTGATTTGCGCGCCCAACAAACCGCCAGCGCCTAGAATCAACCCCACAACCCACAAAACATTCCCGCGCGCCGCGTGTCCCGCCGTCGCCGAAATTGCCGTAATCACGATGACGCCCAAACTCGTTTGAATTGCCTTTTTAATGCTTTCCCCTAACAGCAAAATTTGCAAGGGAACCATAATCACGCCGCCGCCTACGCCGAACAAACCTGCCAATAAACCGGCAGCACTGCCAGTCGCAATTTTAGCAAAAGTTGGATTAAATAAAATATTTGAATTATTTGAAAATTGGGAACTGGGAATTGAGCCTGATTCTTCCCCTTGTTCTTCCGCTTTCTTAGCAGTCAGGCGCTTGCGAACTTCAATCAAATAAATATTCAGCCACAGCAACAACCCAAAAGTAACTAACAGCAAATAAGGAGGAAATATCCCCGCCAAATAAGCACCAATTTGTGCTGTGATGACGGCGGGAAATCCGATGCCTGCGACTTGACTCAAGTTGAGATAGCCCATACGCCAATTCTGGATGCTGCCAGAAAGAGCCGTAATTACGATCGACAAACCGCTAGTAGCAACCGCTTGCACCGGAGCATACTTGAGAGCCACCAACAACGGCACCAGCACCGTACCGCCGCCGATACCCAAAAAACCAGCTAGAATACCGGCAAACAGTCCGGCAGCACCCAGAATTAATAATTCGCTGACATTCATTATATCAAGTCCGGTTAATTGCTGGATAAACCTGTACGGGCATAGGGCATTGGGCATAGGGAATTGGGCATGGGCATGGTCGGACAAAAGTATGATAACTATTCAACCGGACATGATATTAGTCAGTAGTTCAGTAGTTAACAGTCAACAGTCAACAGTCAACAGTCAACAGTTAACAGTTAACAGTTAACAGTCAACAGTCAACAGTCAACAGTTAACAGTTAACTCTTAAGACTCATTAGTAGCCCCGTCAGGCATAATTGCCCGCCTCAAATCTGCATCGCGGAAGTTAGTTCGATTGAGATTGGCATCAATCAAAACCGCTTCCACCAAAACAGCCCCGCTCAAATTAGACCAACACAGCTTCGCCCGGTACAAATTAGCACCGCTCAAGTTAGCACCGCGCAGAGTTGACCAACTCATATTGGCAACTCTCAAATTAGCATTGCTCAGATTAGCTTCGCTAAGATTAGCTCCAACCATCGTGACTTGGCGCAAGTCTGCACCAGTCAGGTTGGCCCCGCTCAGCATCGCCCCACTGAGAATTGCCTGAGTCAGATTGGCTCTTTCTAAAAGCGAATCGCTGAGGATAGCATTTGTCAGGTTTACGGCTTTGAGAGTTGACCAACTCAAATTGGCCTTCATCAAATTAGTGCGAATCATACTAGCTTCGGTTAAGTTAGCCGCAAACAAATTCGCTTCGGTAAAGTTGGCTTCTGTCAAATTTGCTTCCGTCAAATTTGCCTTAGTCATGTTGACTTCTCTCGCCATTGAGCCGCGGAGGTTTGCTCCCACCAGGTTAGCCCCGCTGAGATTGGCGCGGGTCAAATCGGTACCGATGAGATTTGCTTCGGTGAGGTTGGCTTCCGTCATGTCCACCCCACCCAATTTCACCTCGCGCAAGTTCGCTCCCGTCAGGTTAGCGCCTTTGAGGTTTGCGTTTTGGAAATTCGCTCGGGTAAAATTAGCCTCGCTGAGGTTTGCCCCTTTTAAGTCGGCTCCCGCGAGGTTAATCTCTCGAAAAGTTCTTTCTCCGGCCGCATATTGCCTCAGAATTCGATCGGCCTCCATGTCATTCGCCTCGCAATTTTTGTTTCAAACGTTAGAGTGATGGGTTTTGCCACACACATCATCCCACTTGACATACTCCCTGACTATCAGATGCAGGGATTCCAAGAATTAATTCTTAGATTTTCTGCTTTTTAGCAACTGCCCTTCAGAAGTGTTTCTATCGGGTCTTACGTTCGCTCTCGCGTACTGACCGCGACTTTCAAACTGTCTTTATATTTATTGTTAGGTGCTTTTTGCTGATAATTCAAAGCCTTCTGCACTCTACACAATTTACGATTCTTAGCTTGAAAAGTTTTAGAATTACCAAATTTTGCACCTGTACTTAATGTAATCAAGTTGGTAATATCTAAGTCGATCTCTATTTGATTAGAAGATGCAGGTGATGGTTCAAGATCGACATCCACCAACAGAGAAACAGTCCATCTTCCCGGTGGTGAAAAATTCACCGTAACAGTAGATTGTTCAACACAGGAAGAAATCTCTCTGATCCCATAAATATTTAATGGCTCGGAAAATTTAGGTAAAAATACTTGGCTATCTTTCAACCGAAAAGTAGCTTTCGTATATTCAGCAGTGCCACCATTCTGTTGCTTTTTGAAGTTCGGGTATTTTGCCCGACCTGCAAAGAAGTTGGTAAATGCTGTTTGGAGGTGTTGCCATCCCTGTTGGAGTGGGACGTTGCTAGCTTCCGTTAAAAACCGTAAATCTTCTTGTTTTTTCGATTGAGCCAGCATTACATTAGTTTCCACATACCTTACTCGTTCTTGTCGATCGCACCCAGCCTCTGTGGTAGTGGCGACGGCACAATTGTAGACAAGACGCGGGCCACCCACAGTCTGCCTCAACAGGGATTCCTGTTCGGACGTTGGGTAAAAGCGGTACTTGAATGCTCTCTGTGTCATGTGTTGCATTATAGAATCTATTCTGTAAATATTACGGTTTAATTAAGCCATCCTAGAAAGACGGGGTTTTAAAATCCAATTTGTCGATCGCCACGGTATTGTGCCTGCACAATTGTAATCTCGGTATAATTTTTGCACTGTGCTGTCGTGATAATACTGTGCAGATACTCCAAGCCCGGAGAGTTCCACTCCCAAGTGGTCTGACAAATATCAACGCTTCTGAGAAAATCAAAAATAGCGTAAAACTCTCAGCACTGGGCAATCAGTCGATTTCAGATTTTAGATTATAGGTTTACTTCACAGATTCATCACCGGATCTGGAACTTTGGTCTAAAATTAGAGCTCACCAGGACGATTGTCGGGGGCTTATATCCGTTTTTGGGCGGAGCGAACAGGCAGTAGCAAAGACAGAGCTAAGGCTAAAAAATGGTTGGACGCGCGGATTACAGCGGTAAAGCGTAAACTGCACACCCTACTAAATATAGAGGTTTTGCGTCCCGAACCGAAACAAAAACAGACAACACAACAACAGACAAAGGAAGTTTGAGAATGCCTGAAAATTTAAGAAGCCAAGCCGTGACTGGGGGCGTGCAGCGCGCACCCAACCGAGCAATGCTGCGCGCCGTGGGTTTTGGCGATGGCGATTTCACTAAGCCGATTGTGGGGATTGCTAACGGATACAGCACGATTACGCCCTGCAATATGGGATTGAATGAACTGGCGCTGCGGGCGACTGCGGGTGCAAAAGAAGCTGGCGCGATGCCGCAGATGTTCGGTACGATTACGATCAGCGACGGAATCTCGATGGGAACTGAAGGGATGAAATATTCTCTGGTATCGAGAGATGTGATTGCAGATTCGATCGAAACTGTTTGCAACGGTCAAAGTATGGACGGCGTGCTGGCTGTGGGCGGTTGCGACAAGAATATGCCGGGGGCGATGATTGCGATCGCCCGCATGAACATTCCTGCTATTTTTGTCTACGGTGGCACGATCAAACCGGGACACCACGACGGTCGCGATTTAACCGTGGTGAGCGCTTTTGAAGCAGTCGGTCAATTCAGCGCGGGCAAAATTGACGAAACAGAGCTCAATGCAGTAGAACAAAAAGCTTGTCCCGGTGCGGGTTCCTGCGGCGGAATGTTCACGGCAAATACGATGTCGAGCGCTTTTGAAGCTATGGGAATGAGTTTGCCCTATTCTTCGACAATGGCTGCGGAAGATGCCGAAAAAGCCGACAGCGCTGCCGAATCTGCAAAAGTTGTGGTAGAAGCAATCCGCAAACAGTTGTTACCCAGCCAAATTTTAACTCGCAAAGCCTTTGAAAATGCGATCGCCACCATTATGGCGATCGGCGGTTCAACCAACGCCGTGCTACACTTATTGGCTATTTCAAATGCGATCGGCGTTGAGTTGTGTCTCGACGATTTTGAAACAATTAGAGCCAAAGTACCCGTATTGTGCGACCTCAAACCAAGCGGCAAATACGTAGCAACCGACTTGCACAAAGCCGGTGGCATTCCTCAAGTAATGAAAATGCTTTTGGAACGCGGATTGCTCCACGGAGATGCGCTGACAATTACAGGTCAAACAATTGCCGAATCCCTATCAGATATTCCCAGCGAACCCCGCGCCGATCAAGATGTAATTCGGCCTTGGAACAATCCGATGTACGCCCAAGGACATTTAGCAATTCTTCGCGGCAATCTGGCAACAGAAGGATCGGTTGCTAAAATTACAGGTGTTAAAAAACCGCAAATCACCGGCCCAGCGCGGGTATTTGAATCCGAAGAAAACTGTTTGGCTGCCATCTTGGCTGGCAAAATTCAAGCCGGAGATATCATTGTCATCCGCTACGAAGGGCCCAAAGGCGGGCCGGGAATGCGCGAAATGCTAGCACCAACTTCGGCAATTATTGGTGCAGGTTTAGGCGATTCTGTCGGGTTAATTACTGACGGCCGCTTTTCCGGCGGAACCTACGGCATGGTTGTCGGTCACGTTGCACCCGAGGCGCAAGTTGGCGGCACAATTGCTCTGGTAAATGAGGGCGATTCGATTACGATCGATGCTACCAATCGCTTGTTGCAGCTCAATGTTGATGATGCAGAATTAGAGCGGCGGCGCGCTCTTTGGCAAGCTCCTAAGCCCCGATATACTAAGGGTGTTTTGGCTAAATACGCTAAGTTGGTTTCTTCTAGCAGTGTCGGCGCTGTAACTGATTTGGGTTTGGGTTGAAGCAGAAAACCTAATTTTTAACCGCAGATGAATGCAGATGAAATTCCATCTGCGTTCATCTGCGTTCATCCGCTGATATCTGCGGTTAAAATTCTCATCTAGTTGAGGTATATGTGCGATCGCTCCGCTAGCTAACATAGCTAAAAAAATGCTAAAATAAAAGATCTACAATATTGATGCGATCTCATGACTGAATCTAGCAATCTCCCGAATCGTGTCGATCGCCTAGAAAATGACACGATCGATCTTAAAGTAGCTGTTAGTGCTTTAATTTCCACAACCGAAGTACACCAGCGGAATATTGAAACCATGAACCGCAATATTGAAACCATGAACCGCAATATTGAAACCATGAACCGCAACATGGAAATTCATCAGCGCAATATGGAAGCCACGAATCGCAATGTCGATGGGATGCTTCAACTGATGACTGCTATACAAAAACTAGACAAGTCTAGACATTTGCTTCTTACTTCATCGGGAGCATGGGAGCGGTTATCCCTCGGTAAGCTTTCACGGTTTAGCCAACCGTGATAAATTAATCGCTGCATTTAAATCCCTGTCCATCGAATGACCACAACTTCCACAGTTGTAAGTTCTTTCTTTTAGTGGCATATCTTGGATGTGTCCACAACTTGAACAGGTTTTGCTTGATGGAAACCAGCGATTAGCAACGATTATCTCACAACCAAACTTTTTAGCTTTGTATTCTAACTGACGTTTAAATTCATGGAATCCACAATCAGCTATTACCTGTGCTAGTTTGTGATTCTTTAGCATCCCACCGACATTCAAATCTTCTACTACTATTGTTGCGTGGTTTTTGCATAAGTAAGTAGTGATTTGATGCAGAGTGTTGTTCCTGAGGTTTGCTATCTTTGCATGATGTTTCGCTAACTGGACTTTAGCTTTGTATCTATTTCCAGAACCTTTGACCTTGCTGGCAAGAACTCTTGATAATCTCTTGAGTTTTGCCAGATGCGCTTTATAGTGCTTTGGGTTCGGAAATACTACGCCAGTTGAAAGCGTAGCCAACTCTTTTACTCCCAAATCAACTCCTACAACCTCATGACTTTTGACTGTTGGCTCGTGACTTTGCTCGCAAGCAAAAGCGATAAACCAACTATCGGCAGCGCGTGAAATGGTGATTGATTTACAAGTTGTGTGAGGTAGTCCTTCGTGAGTTTTTACCCAGCCGATTGTCGGCAGCTTGATGGATGTACCGCCCACAGGAATCGGCTTGCCACCAGCGTCAATAGTAAAAGAGTCGTGATGGCCTTTTTTTTTGAAATTGGGGTATCCACCCTTTTTAGAGAAGAAACGAGCAAAAGCATCACCTAAATTGTCAAAAGCATATTGAGTTATCTTCTGGCAAATTCCGGTCTCTTTTATCCATGTAAACTCAGGTTTCACATGATTGTTGAAGATTTTTTTGAGCAGGTATTTATTGGGCTTTAATCCATCTTTATAGAGAGCGCTCCAAGTAGCCAGTCCCCAATTATAAGTAAACCTTGCTATTCCAGCGTGCTTACTCATGACCGTTTCTTGACTCTTATTTAGCTTTAGCTTTGTTTTGATGGATAAAAGCATTGCTCGACCTCCGACAGTTGATATTTCGCCCCTAAGCATTGTCTTTACTGACAATCCAAGCTTTTTGTGAATTCCTGTGGTTTGAACAAGATGGTATATGGTAGATTTGTCTACAAGTGTACCACTTTGTCTATTTAATCGCTACCTAGGTACTAGCTCAAAGCCTTCAGCGGATGGAGGTGATGGAATTAGATATCCGGGGCCTCCAAACAGAAAATCGACGCATTCTGGATATATTACAGAACCGTAACACTGATGATGCGTGAAGTTGGCACCATAACGCTGTTTGAACAACCGAGTGCGATCGCATCCCCGTCCCCGCTTTTGCTGAATCCCTGAATCTGACTGTTGGTCAAATGTTCAGTTGGCTGACTCAGTAGCGTAACCTGGATTTATGAATGATTTTTTAACCACAGAGGCCGCAGAGGGCGCAGAGTTAGAGAAGAGAGAGTAACTTACGGATTTGCTTTGAGCGAATGTGCGATCGATCGCTTATACTAGGATATCTGGTTGTGTGCCCTTCAAGGACGAAACAGGACTGAAGTCCTCACTACAAACCTAATTATGATTATTTAATCGGACTTGATATCAACTCTCAGTTAACCGCTAACTACTAACTAAGTACAAAAAACGTTTCTGAACAATGGAAGCAAAATCCTACAAAGACACGGTAAATTTGCCCAAAACCAAGTTTGATATGCGCGCCAACGCTACCAAACGCGAACCAGAATTGCAACAATTTTGGGCAGATGAAGATATTTACGATCGCCTCTCCCAGAATAACCCGGGCGATTTGTTCATCCTCCACGACGGCCCGCCCTACGCTAACGGACAACTCCACATCGGCCACGCCCTCAACAAAATCCTCAAGGATTTTATCAACCGCTACCAAATGTTGCGCGGCAAAAAAGTCCGCTACGTGCCCGGTTGGGATTGTCACGGATTGCCGATCGAACTTAAGGTGTTGCAAAATATGAAATCGGACGATCGGCTCAATCTTACTCCGATCGACCTCCGCCGCAAAGCTGCCACCTTCGCCCAGGAAACAATGGCGCAGCAGCGCACATCCTTTCAGCGCTATGGCGTTTGGGGCGACTGGGAACACCCGTATTTAACCCTGAAACCCGAATACGAAGCGGCTCAAATCGGCGTTTTCGGTCAAATGGTGCTCAAAGGCTACATCTTCCGCGGCTTCAAACCCGTGCACTGGAGTCCGAGCTCGAAAACCGCCCTCGCCGAAGCTGAATTAGAATATCCCGAAGGCCACGTTTCGCGCAGCATCTACGTCGGCTTTCACGTGAGAAAATTGTCGAAATCCCTGCAAACGAAGCTCAAGCGCTATATGCCGAGCCTCTGGGCGGCGATTTGGACGACTACCCCCTGGACGATTCCGGCTAACTTGGCGATCGCCGTTAATCCCGAACTGACTTATGCGGTGGTGGAACCGCCGGCAGATTCGCACATTGCACAACAATTTATGTTAGTTGCTGCTGATGCGGTCGATCGACTGTCGGCAACTTTTAACACAGAATTAAAAATACTTGCGACTTTCAAAGGCAAAGAATTAGAAGGCTGCACCTACAAACATCCGCTGTTCGATCGCGAAAGCCCGATCGTTGCCGGTGGCGACTACATTACTGCTGACTCAGGAACCGGATTGGTGCACACCGCACCCGGCCACGGACAAGAAGACTTTATCGTCGGAAAACGCTGCGGTTTGCCAGTTTTAACTCCCGTAGATGAAAACGGAAATTTCACCGCTGAAGCAGGAGTCTTCGCAGGTTTAAATGTCCTCGGAGATGGCAATAAAGCAGTCATTGATGCCCTTGGCGAATCAAATTGTTTGATTAAAGAAGAAGCTTATCCTCACTCCTACCCCTACGATTGGCGGACTAAAAAACCGACGATTTTTCGGGCGACTGAACAGTGGTTTGCATCCGTTGAAGGGTTCCGCGACGAAGCGTTAAAGGCAATTTCCGGTGTGAATTGGATTCCCGCCCAAGGGGAAAATCGGATTACTGCAATGGTAGGCGATCGATCGGATTGGTGTATTTCTCGCCAGCGGACTTGGGGCGTGCCGATTCCCGTCTTTTACGACGAAGAAACCAACGAACCTCTGTTAAATGAAGAGACGATCTCCCACGTGCAAGCAATCTTTGCTGAGAAAGGTTCCGATGCTTGGTGGGAAATGTCGATCGCCGAATTGCTGCCGGAATCTTACCGCAACAACGGCCGCACTTACCGCAAGGGAACCGACACGATGGATGTCTGGTTTGACTCGGGTTCTTCCTGGGCTGCTGTGGCAAAAGGGCGATCGGAATTAAACTATCCTGCTGATATCTATTTGGAAGGTTCAGACCAACACCGCGGTTGGTTTCAATCGAGCTTGCTCACCAGTGTAGCAACTAACGGCGTCGCTCCTTACAAAACAGTTTTGACTCACGGTTTTGTGCTGGATGAAAAAGGCCGCAAGATGAGCAAATCTGAAGGCAATGTCGTCGATCCGGCGTTAGTCATCAAGGAATACGGCGCCGATGTTTTGCGATTGTGGGTGTCTTCGGTAGACTACTCCGCCGACGTGCCCTTAGGCAAAAACATCCTCAAACAACAATCGGATGTTTACCGCAAGATTCGGAATACAGCGAAGTTTTTGCTGGGGAACTTGCACGACTTCGATCCGGCAAAAGATGCCGTGGCTTTCGAGGATTTGCCGGAACTCGATCGCTATATGCTGCACAGAATGGGCGAAGTTTTTGCGGAAGTTCAAGAAGCTTTTGAAAGTTTCCAATTTTCGCGATTCTTCCAAACAGTGCAGAATTTCTGTACCGTGGATTTGTCTAATTTCTACTTAGATGTTGCCAAAGATCGACTTTACATCAGCGCGACAGATTCGCAGCGGCGCCGCAGTTGTCAGACAGTAATTGCGATCGCAGTCGAGAATTTAGCACGGGCGATCGCACCTGTGTTGTGTCACATGGCTGAAGATATTTGGCAGTATCTTCCCTATCCAACTCCTTACAAATCAGTATTTGAAGCTGGTTGGGTGAAACTCGATCCTGCATGGCACAATCCAGAATTGGCGACTCGCTGGCAGTATTTGCGACAAGTACGCGGCGAAGTTAACAAGGTTTTGGAACAGGCGAGGACTGAAAAGGCGATCGGTTCTTCCTTGGAAGCTAAGGTTTTATTGTACGTTCCCGATGCGGCCAAAAGAGAGCAATTGCAAGCTTTGAATCCCAGCAGCGAAGAATTGATGGATTACGTGCGATCGCAAAACGCAGCCATCCAACTAGCAGAAGAAGAGAAAGCCAAAGCAGTACAAGACAAACAAGAAGCACAAGCAGCAAGTGTTGCCAAAGTCTTGACAGAAAAGACAGTTCATGTTGAAGAAGAAACTGTCGCCCAGGGCGATGCAGCTTCTGAAATAGTAGAGTATTCTGCCCCAGAAGCATCGGCTTTAGATTTGCAGGAAATGTTAGATAAAAGCGCCCAGTTTGTGGCGGATTTGCCTAACTATGCTGGCAACTTTTTCACAGAATACCAAAAAGTGCTGGTAACACTTGGGTTGTTAGCTTCTGTGGCGATAACTGCAAGAGTAACCCTAGCAGTTTTGGATACGATGAATCAGATTCCGCTGTTGGGCGGATTGTTTGAAGTCATCGGTATCTTGTTTACAATGTGGTTTGCTTTCCGTCACTTGCTGTTTGCCCAAAGCCGCCAAGAAATGGCACAAACAATTGATTCGCTGACAGCAGACGTGCTTGGAAAATCAAAGGCATTGATGCTTGTAGAAACAGAGGCGATCGTCCTTTCACTGCCAGTAGAAACAGCCCTTGTACCAATAGAAACAGCCCCAGTCGAACAAGCGTTAGCAGAAACACCCCAAATCCCGACAGCAGAATTAAGTGCGATCGCCCCCAAAGCAGAAACTCCTGCCGAAAAAGCCGTACACCACCATTCTGCAAGTGCTAGCAACGGTGTAGACGAACTGCGCTACTTGTTCATTACTTCAGAAGTGGAACTGATAGAATCCAATGCAGTGATGCAGGAATTGCCGTACAGTTACCAATCTCCAGAGTTAGCGATTGGTGTAGTCAAAGCAGACGGCCACAAGTGCGATCGCTGCTGGAACTACTCGACTCACGTCGGAGAGTCGATCGAACACCCGGCAATTTGCGAACGCTGCGTGTCAGCAGTAGACGGACAATTCTAACCTAGTTTGTCATTGCGAGTGAAACGAAGCAATCGCTTAACCTCTGCTATTGCTTCGCTTCATCTCAAATCTAGTCTTCATCCCTCTCCATTCTCTTACTCTGTGTTCTCTGCGTTCTCTGCGGTTAAATAATTCCGATAATCGGAGTCACAAAATCAATGGCTGACAGCGACTTCAAAATCACCTTGGCGGTTGCTATACTTAATAGATACTCAATGTCATGTCGATCGCTACCTTAATGTCTAATTAACCCATTTGTATAACGAGATAGATCCTATGGAAATTTTACTTAAGCCAGAGCATCAACACTTCATTCAAACACAAATTGCCGCTGGGAAGTATACGGATGCAGGAGAGGTGGTTGATGTTGCTTTTCGGTTACTTGAAAAGTTGAGTGATGAATATAGCCAGTGGATTGAGGAAACTCGTGCAAAGGTAGATGTTGCAAGAGCAGAACTCGATCGCGGGGAGGGCTTAGACGGTTAAACTGCGGTCAATCAAATTCTGGAGCGATTTCAGCAAGCGAAAGAGAAACAAAAATGAGCCGTTTCATCATTGCGCCCTCCGCTAGTCGAGATTTAGATCGCATTGCGAACTACTTTTTAGACCGAAATATCGAGGTAGGAGCTACCTCTACCCAGAAGTCCGAGGATTGGAGTAATGAATAGTCTGATTTTAATTTCTCCCGGGCGGGCGGGCTTTCAACCAATTCTTTCTGGTAAGTCCCGAGCTAAAAAATCTCATTTACCTGCGAAAATTAGGTTTGCCAGATCCTATAACTTGATGTAATGTCGATCGCTAGGTCTCAGATCGATCGACGAACCATCAGCCAGATTTGCCATGAACCGCGATCGCAATTTCCCCACACAAACAAGATTTACCCGCCGCTGGGAGCGCTTTTTTGGCGAAGCGCGCACCCGCATTCTCATCTGGTACATTTTGCTAATCGCATTGTTTCTGTCTCTATCTATTCCCGCAATTCGCCAGCGCTTGTTTGCACTGGTAGATGGGCGGGTAAAAGAGGAGTTGAATGAAGAAATAACAGTATTTAATGAAAAGTTCGCTGCCGAGTTTAACGCTAAGAATCAGGCTGTAGGACAGCGACTGACAAAAAAATATGGTGTTCTCAAAACCTATTTTCCCCCTCAAGAATTGTCTGCATTTTTCGATATTCACCTGTCCCGGCAAATCACCGAAGATGATACATTTCTCCTCGCGATTGTAGAAGGTAAATTTTATAAATCCAGTTCCAAAGCACTGCCGAAACAGCTTCAGCCGGATTCGGAATTGGTGGAAACTTGGGCAAAACTGAGCCAGCCCGAGCGCGGCGAACAGCAAGTCTCAGACAGTAAAATAGGCAGCATTCTCTACGCTGCCGAACCAGTTAAAATTGAAGGCAAGACTCTGGGAGTATTTGTTGTAGCTCACATGACCGGGGGCGAACGCCAAGAAGCGCTGGAAGCTTTTAAAGTTGTGATTGAGGTAACTTTGGTTGTCCTGATTTTAGTTATCTTGCCGGCTTGGATAGCGGCTGGAAAATTGCTGGCTCCCCTCCGCGCGCTGACAGCAACTGCCCGGGCGATCGAAGAGTCGGATTTAAGCCAGCGCCTGGTTGTTCGAGGGCAAGGGGAAATTGCCGAACTGGCTACTACTTTTAATGAAATGATGGATCGGTTGGAGGAAGCTTTTGCCACTCAGCGCAATTTTATCAACGATGCGGGACACGAACTCCGCACTCCGATTACGATCGTCCGCGGGCATTTGGAGTTGATGGGTGACGATCCTGAGGAACAAGCCGAAACTATGGATTTGGTGATGGATGAACTCGATCGCATGAGCCGCTTTGTGGACGATTTAGTGGTGCTGGCCAAGGTAGAACAACCGGATTTTTTGCAGCTAGAAACTGTGGATGTTGGGGCGCTGACTGAGGAACTTTTTGCAAAGGCAAAAGCTCTCGGAAATCGGAATTGGGAGTTGGATGCTGCGGGAAAAAGCCGAATTGTTGCCGATCGCCAACGCATTACTCAAGCTGTGATGAATTTGGCTCAAAATGCGGTGCAGCATACTGAGTCTGAGGATGCGATCGCGATCGGATCTGCTGTTACCGGCAGCCATGTCCGATTTTGGGTGCGCGATACTGGAGAAGGTATTGCGCCGATCGACCAACAGCGAATTTTTGAAAGATTTGCTAGGGCTGCAAACAGCCGCCGCCGTTCCGAGGGCGCCGGTTTGGGTTTGTCGATTGTCAGGGCGATCGCCGAAGCTCACGGGGGGAAAGTGTCTGTTAGCAGTCAATTGGGAACCGGTTCGACTTTCGCTCTCATTATGCCGATCGAGCCGTTTGAAGGTAAAAAGCAGTTGACAGTTGACAGTTGACAGTTGACAGTTGGTAGTTGGTAGTTAACACGTAGGGGCGGTGGATGGTGCGGGCCCGCCCTCTTCGTTAGTAGTTGACAATTCCCCATTACCAATTACCAATTACCAATTCCCAATTACCAATTCCCCATTACCTATTCCCCATTACCTATTCCCCATTACCTATTCCCTATTACCGATTTATCTAATCATCGCTTTTAAACTAAAATGAGCAGAATTCTAATTGCTGAAGACGAACCCAGAATCGCTGCTTTCATCGAAAAAGGGCTGCGATCGCACGGTTTTATCACTGCCGTTGCTGCTGACGCTGGGGAAGCTTTACTAATGGCTAGAGATGGCGAGTTTGATTTAATGATTCTCGATTTGGGGCTGCCGGGGAAAGACGGATTGCAGATTCTGGAGGAATTGCGCGGTCAGGGAGAAGCGTTACCGATTATTATCTTGAGCGGTCGCGACGACATCCAAACCAAGGTAGCGGGATTTGAGGGAGGTGCTGACGATTATTTAACTAAACCTTTCCGTTTTGAAGAATTGTTGGTGCGGTTGCGCGTCCGGTTGCGCCGCCGGGACGATCGCCATAATTCCGATGAAAGGGTACTGAAAATTGGCAACATAACCCTTGATTTGCGGACTCGGAAAGTGAAAGTGGGCGATCGGACTGTTGAGTTGCCCGCGCGAGAATTTACCCTCGCAGAAACGTTTTTGCGCCATCCCGGACAAGTGATGAGTCGCGAACAACTGTTAGATCGAGTTTGGGGTTACGATTACGATCCCGGTTCTAATATTGTGGATGTTTATGTCGGCTATTTGCGGAAGAAATTGGGTTCCGATTTGATTGAAACAGTTCGCGGCATGGGTTATCGATTGCGAACGTGAGAAAATTCTCACAATGATTTAACGCTCGTCTCATTAGAATTTGTCATAATTTAAGGGTTATAGGTAAGTTGTCATTTAATACAAAATTATGTATCGCATTTTAATTGCTGAAGATGAAGTGAAAATCGCTGCTTTTATGGAGAAAGGCTTCAAAAAACAAGGATTTGCTACTGCGATCGCCCAAAACGGCCCGCAAGCTTTGTCGATGGCGAAAGAAACCGAATTTGATTTGTTGCTGCTGGATTTGGGATTGCCCGCGATCGACGGTATGACCGTACTCCGGGAACTGCGCCACCGGGGAGAACAGCGCCCGATTATTGTGGTTACAGCCCGCACCGATCGGCAAGAACTGCTTTCGGCACTCGAATCTGGTGCTAGCGAGTGCGTCACCAAGCCGTTTAGCTTCAGCGATTTGCTGTTGCGGGTGCGATCGCATTTGCATGAAAAAGCACCTTGTTTGTCTCCGGGCTAATTAACAAGTTGTTGCAAAGTTTTTGACACTCCCCGCCGTAAACGGCTAGGATTCTTCATTCACAGGGAGATGCCTTGTAAAAGCAGTGCCTTTACTCGGTCTTACTCTCCCTCCTGAAGCAGTAACGGTATGCCCTACCGCCAAAATTCGTAAACCTTCATCCCGAATATTCTTAGCAGCGTTAATGTCTCTATCGTGGTTTTCTCCACATTTAAGACATTGCCAACTACGAATATCCAAACTTAAATTATCTACCCGATTTAAGCAATTGTTACAGGTTTTGGAACTGGGATAGAATCTATCTACTTCAATGTAAATTTTTCCTTCCCATTCCGACTTGTATTTCAGCATGGTACAAAATTGTCCCCAACCAGCATCACTAATTGAAAGAGCTAGTTTGTGGTTTTTTACCAGGTTGATAACTGCTAGATTCTCTACAACTATAATTTGGTTTTCATCAACTAATTTACGACTTAGTTTGTGCAGGAAATCTTCGCGACATCGGACAATTTTAGCGTGAACCTTGGCAACTTTAATCCTAGCTTTATGACGGTTATTAGAACCTTTAAGCTTGCGGCTTAGTTGCTTTTGTCTCTTTGCTAACTTCTTTTCATATTTTCGATAATATTTAGGATTCCCATGCTTGGTTCCATCAGATGTAATAGCGTAATGGGTTAAACCAACGTCTATCCCAATCGCCTTTCCTGATGATGATTTTTCAGGTAAATCTTTACCATCATCATAGAGGCAGGCTGCCAAATATTCCCCCGATGGATTAACTGAAACCGTGACAGATTTTAGAGTCCCTTCTGGTTGCCTTGAGACTTGACAATGAACATCACCAATTTTAGGCAATCTCAATGTATCGTCTTTTAATTTACAGGCTTGAGGAAATCTAATAGATTGTCTATTCCGCTTTTTCTTAAAGTTAGGATATTTAGCCCTACCTTCAAAAAAGTTAAGGAAAGCACTAGAAAGATTTAAGGCTGCTTGCTGTAGGGTTTGTGATGGTACTTCTGTCAGCCATTCGTACTCTTTCTTAAGAGAAGGTAGAAGATTGATTATTTCATTTCTACTTAATCCTTTCCCTGTTTGCTTATAGGTTTCAGACGTTAGATTGAGCGCGTAGTTGTAAAACCATCTGGCACAGCCAAACGACTTCGCAAGCAAAATGGATTGCTCACTGGTCGGATATATTCTGTACTTGAAGGCTTTTAGCATTTTGCTTACCAAACTACTAATACTATGGTAACACAGAAAAAGATTAAATGCAAAGCCGTCTTAAAAGACGGGGTTTTAAACCCATTCTTCTGATAAATATCTATTTTTCAGTAATGTAGCTTTTGTTGCTCAATTACTGAGGCAACTTTTGCCCGATCCCCCTCAGTGAGGGGGATTTTTGTCGATTTCTGTTCTGCTTCCTCCGTAAATTCCCGCAGTTGTGTGAGAGTTTTCTCATCAAAGCTTCATGAAGATTTCATAAAGAAATGCGAAATTATGTTGAGACAGCGGCCGTAAAACTTGATGAGACTTCAGGGCGATCGCCCTCAATCCCACAATGTCGTCCGATCAATCCTAAATTGGAGAACTTACTTTATGCGTGTTTGCGTTATCGGTACAGGATATGTTGGCTTAGTAACCGGAGTTTGTCTGGCACAAATCGGACATCAGGTACTTTGCGTAGACAACAATAGCGCCAAAGTAGAGTTAATGCAGTCGGGACAATCCCCCATTTTTGAACCTGGGTTGACCGAAATCATGCACTCCGCGATCGAAAGTGGATTGCTGGAATTCACCTCAGATCTAGCTGCTGGAGTCGCTCACGGCGAGATTTTGTTCATTGCAGTCGGTACTCCAGCTTTGCCCACAGGAGAAAGCGACACCCGCTACGTGGAAGCAGTCGCTAGAGGTATCGGAAATCACCTCAACGGCAGTTATAAAGTGATTGTCAATAAATCTACAGTACCAATTGGTTCGGGAGATTGGGTACGCAGAATTGTAATTGATGGAGTTCTCGAACGTCAGGAAGAAATCCTAGGTTTCGATGTCGTCAGCAACCCAGAATTCTTGCGAGAAGGTTCGGCGGTTTACGATACATTCAATCCCGATCGCATTGTTCTAGGTAGCAACAGCCAAAAGGCGATCGAGCTAATGCAACAACTTTATGCTCCCATAGTCGATCGCAAATTTGCCGCCGATCCGTCTTTACCTGCGATTCCGGTTGTTGTTACGGATCTCAGTTCAGCAGAAATGATTAAATACGCGGCCAACGCATTTCTAGCAACTAAAATTAGCTTTATTAATGAAGTTGCCAATATTTGCGATCGAGTCGGCGCAGACGTGACTCAAGTTGCCAAAGGAATCGGTTTAGACTCGCGAATTGGCAACAAATTCTTGCAAGCCGGAATCGGTTGGGGCGGTTCCTGTTTTCCCAAAGATGTCTCAGCTTTAGTTCACACCGCCAATGACTACGGCTACGACGCCCAACTGCTCAAATCGGCTATCAAAACCAACCAAAATCAGCGATTAATCGTCCTCGAAAAACTTCAGCAAGTCCTGAAAATTCTCAAAGGCAAAACCATCGGACTATTAGGCTTAACCTTTAAACCAGATACCGACGACTTACGAGATGCTCCAGCTTTAGATTTGATCGCACAACTCTCTCGTTTGGGTGCAAAAGTCAAAGCATACGATCCAATTATCTCTCCAGGCAACCCTCATTTAAATTCATCTGAAGTCACGATAACAGGAGATATAGAACAACTCGCCCACAATTGCGATGCCCTGGTATTAGTCACGGAATGGCAACAGTTCCGCGAACTAGACTATCTTCAAATTGCCAGCAAAATGACAACTCCCATCATCATTGACGGTCGTAACTTTCTCGATCCAAAAACAATAGTAGCAGCAGGATTTTACTATATCGGGATCGGCCGTTGCAGCAACAGCGTAGGAATACCGAAACCGATATTGTCAAATCCCCAAAATTATACTATTTCTGATAATTCCTTGAAAGTTCCAGTAGCTTAAAAGGCAAAACATAAAAGGTAAAAGCTAGAGGCTGAAAAATAAACCATGCCCTATGCCCTATGCCCTATGCCCTATAAAAGCTCTAGTTCACAGTATCTACGTGCATTCACTTAACTTATCGAGGCACATTGATTATGAGACTAATGGTTTACTCCCACGACGCATTTGGTCTCGGTAACATCCGCAGAATGCTGACTATTTGCGAACATTTACTGAGTACGATTACTGACCTATCAATTTTGGTAGTATCCGGTTCGCCGATGTTGCAAAGTTTTAGACTACCGCCGAGACTTGACTACATCAAAATTCCCTGTTTGAATCGGGGTGAAAGTGGCGAAATATCAGTCAAATACTTGAATACAGAGATTGCTGAAACTGTCAAACTGCGATCGGATTTGATTTTGATGGCAGCCATAAATTTTAAACCCGATGCCATCTTAGTCGATAAAAAACCCTACGGCATCAAAAATGAGCTGCTAACTACTCTCAAGTTCCTGAAAAAACAGTTGCCACAAACCAAACTATTATTGTTGCTACGCGATATTTTGGACAGTCCCGAAAAGACTGTTAGCGAGTGGAAAGAACATGGTTTTTATGAAGCAGTAGAAAAGTTTTACGACCAAATTTTGGTAGTCGGAATGCCGGAAGTCTTTGATATTTGTCGCGAGTATCAATTTCCGCAAGCAGTTGCCCAAAAAGTCCGATATTGCGGGTATCTTCGCAAAGAACCGGGGTTGAAAAGCCGAGAAATTAGACGGCAAGAATTGCAGGTTAAAGAATCCGAACAGTTAGTGTTAGTCACACCGGGTGGTGGCGAAGATGGCTATCAATTAGTTGACACTTACTTAACCGGAGTCGCGCAACAGCAAGCAGCAGCTTTCCGCAGCGTCATTATTTGCGGTTCGGAAATGCCAGCTCAGCAACGAGAACAGCTTCATCAAAAAGCTGCGTTGAATCCGAAGGTTAAAATCTTGGAATTCACCGATGATTTGATGAGTTATATAGATGCAGCGGATGTAGCCGTTTGTATGAGTGGGTATAACACAATTACGGAAGTTCTTTCCTTGGGCAAAAGAACCATCGCAGTTCCCAGAATCAAACCAGCCAGCGAACAGTTGATGCGAGCTGAAAAGATGTCAAAATTAGGTTTACTGGCGATGATTCACCCTGACGAAGTTACTCCAGTAAATTTGATGAATTTGCTATCAATTAAATTAAACAAGACGCATTCTTGCGCCCTTGCCCCTGGTTTGGATTTAGGTGGATTACCCAGAATTTCTCACTATATTTCTCACTTATTATCCAATCCAGTTGATTCAATTAACTTCAATTTTTCACCACTCAAGGCAATTGTCACAGTTCAATAAAGCCAAGTAAAAAAATAGTTTGAAGTAAAAAATCTCCCCTTTCTATGTACTCTCTGCGCCCTCTGCGGTTAATTATAAATGGGGTATTTAACGCAGTCAATTAAAGAGGGCGGGCACGGGGGCACCGCCCCTACCAACTATCAACTTTCAACTGATATATATGTTTAAAAATCGCAAAACCGTCGGCTATCTGCTCAAAACTTATCCGAAACTTTCAGAAACATTCATATTGAATGAAATTCTGGAATTAGAACGTCAAGGAGTATCTTTGCATTTGTTTTCCCTCCGAAAACCAACAGATGAAAAAAATCATCCTGATGTTGACCAAGTGAAAGCCTACCTTACTTACATTCCGACACTACTACCAGACTTCAATTTTCCAGATTTAATCAGCTTACTAAAAGCTCATCTACAACTGTTATTCCAAAGTCCCAATAAATATCTGCAAGCACTGCAATTTCACTTACAACGTCCCGAAAAAAAGCGTTTGAATGAATTTTTGCAAGCGGGATATTTGGCGGCAACCATGGGAAATTTAGGGATTTCTCACCTGCAAGCTCACTTTGCCAATGTGCCGACAGCAACAACCGAAATAGCCCAGATTTTTGGGGATATTTCCTATAATATCTTTGCTCACGCTAAGGATATTTACTTAACCGAAAAGGAAGTGCTCGATCGCAGAATTAGCAATGCCGAGTTTGTACTCACCTGTACGGGGTTCAATCACCGGTATTTGCGATCGCTCTCGACTAGCAGCACGCCGATTTACTTATCCTATCACGGCATCGATTTAACCCGTTTCACATCAACCGTTGTCAAGCACAAAACCGAAACTCCCTTAATTTTGAGTGTCGGTAGATATTGCGAAAAAAAAGGGTTTCCCTATTTAATCCAAGCTTGCCAGCAGTTGAAACAGCAAGGGCATAAATTCCAGTGCGACATCGTGGGTTACGGGCCTTTGGAAGGGGAACTCACACAACTAATTGCCGAGTTAGATGTAGCCGATGTGGTTTCTCTCGCCGGGAAAATGACTCAGGATGAATTGGTCAAGGTGTATCAGAGAGCCAGCATATTTGTACTCCCTTGTCAAGTCATGGAAAATGGCGATCGCGATGGAATTCCCAATGTTTTATTAGAAGCAATGGCAATGGAAATTCCTGTGATTTCTACCGATATTTCCGGCATTGGTGAATTGGTAGAAAGCGACAAAAATGGCTTTCTGATTCCTGAAAAAGATACGCCAGCTATAGCAGCAGCTTTAGGAAAATTGCTAGCTCAACCTGAATTGGGAGAGCAGTTTGGCAAAGCAGGAAGGGAACGGGTTTTGCAGCAGTTTTCCCTCGAACGAAACGTCGGTGAAATCCGCGAATTGTTCGATCGAATGCTGCACTCAACTGAAATAGTCAGCCAAGAATTAACAACAGAAATCACTCAAAAAGAGGAGGTAAAAGTCGGATGAAAAAATTAATGTTTTATTGCCAGCACATTTTAGGAATCGGGCATTTAGTCCGCAGTATGGAAATTGTGCGGGGCTTAGTTGCAGACTTTGAAATTTGCTTTGTCAATGGCGGAAAAGCGATCGCAGGTTTTGAAGTTCCCCCTGGAGTTAAAGTTGTGAATTTACCTGCAATCGAAACCGATGCAGAATTTCAAAATCTCTCAGTTGTTGATGATTCCCGTAGTCTGGAGGAAGTTCAAGAATTCAGAAAGGAGCAACTACTAGACATTTTCAATTCCTTCCAGCCAGATGTGTTAACGATCGAATTATTTCCGTTTGGAAGGAGGCGTTTTTCTTTTGAGCTTGTTCCACTTTTAGATCGAGTCAAAGCCCAAGGGAGAAAGACAAAAGTAGTTTGCAGTTTACGGGATATTGTTGTCACCAAACAAGATCGGGAAAGACACGAGGAAAAAATCTGCAAACTGATGAATCAATACTTCGATCTATTATTGATTCATGGCGATCGGCAATTTCAACCATTGGAAGAAAGCTTCTCCAGAATTAGAGATTTAAACTGCCCGGTTCATTACACCGGATACGTGGTGCAGTCTTCACCCGAAAATCTCGTACTTAACGATGAAGATAAGGCCGCGCTTGAGAGTGAAAAACCGCTAATTTTGGCGAGTATCGGTGGCGGTAGATTCGGACACGAACTGCTAGATTCTTTGGTAGAAGCAGCTTCAATTTTAGAGTTCCTTATTCCACATCAAATCCAGATATTTACGGGGCCGTTTTTCCCAGAAGTAAAGTTTGCTCAAATGCAGCTTTTGGCATCAACTCAGCCGAACATTAACATTCAGCGATATACACCAAATCTGCTGACATACATGGAAAAAGCCGATCTGTCTATTAGTATGGGAGGCTACAACACTACCATGAATATTTTGACAACTGGGGTGCGATCGATGATGCTGCCATTTGTGGGGAATGGCGACTTAGAACAAACTATCCGCAGCCAAAAGTTGGAAGATTTGGGAATTTTAAACGTGATTCATCCCGCAGATTTAGAACCAAAAGATTTTGCTAAAAAGATTGTTCAATGTCTGATGGAAACGCCAAATCCGGTAAGACTAGACTTGGATGGCGTAGAGAAAACTGCTGATTTTCTGAAGAGTTTATTAAAAGTACCTGCTGTTGCTGCTTAATTCAGTTGACAGTTGGTAGCAAACAGTTGACAGTTGACAGTTGACAGTTGACAGTTGACAGCGAGTGGGAAATCTCGCTTTTACCTAAGTCTAGATCCCCCTAAATCCCTCTTCTTAAGGGGGACTTAAGAAGTTTCCAGTCCCCCCCTTCTTAAGGGGGGCTAGGGGGGATCTAATCTGGACAATCTCGCTTTTACCTAAGTCTAGATCCCCCTAAATCCCCCTTCTTAAGGGGGACTTAAGAGAGAGAGGTTTCCAGTTTACCCGGAGGGGGGCTAGGGGGAATCTAACTGCTACATAACTGCAAATATTACCAAATTGAGGAGTGAATTTAATGACAATTAGAATTTGCATTACGAGTCTGGAATATCCGCCAGAAGTGGGGGGAGTGGGAGAATCCGTTCACCGGATTGCTCACATGATGTTAGAGTTGGGCTACGAAGTTCACGTTGCTGTTTTTCATTCCAAACAACGGAAGTTTGTGGCAGGAGAAACTCAACGCGCTAGAATTGAAACGGTCGATCGAGATGGTGTTTTAGTCCACCGCTTGTATCCGCCAGCCCGATCGAGCGAACCGATTATGCAGGATTTTTTGAGCGAGGTTTATTCTCAGCTAAAAATTCTCCACCAGCGTTACAATTACAACCTTTTTCATGCTTTCTTTATCAATGAAACTGGCTTTATTACTACTTTGCTAGCCAGAGAACAAAATGTTCCGGTTATCAACAGCATTCGCGGTAGCGATTTGCACAAACATATTTTCAATGCCAAACAGCACGGCCAAACTGTTTGGATTTTAGAAAATTCGGATTGGGTGACGTTTGTGAGTCGCGATTTGCAGACTAGAGGCCGCATTTTAGCCCCTAGTATTAATGACAAGTCTTCGGCTTTTTGGAATTCGATCGCACCGATCGACTTTAGCGCACTTCCATCCCCGATCGCACCGAGTCAATTGCGGGGCACAGTCATCGGCTCAGTTGGTCGTTTTCGCGACAAGAAGGGCATCGAATATTTGATGGAGGCTTGCGGCAAAATCAGCGCTGACGTTGATTTAACACTGCTTTTAATCGGGGATTTTGCCGATCGCGAACGGGCTTACTGGCAGCAAGAAGTGCAAAACAGCGGATTGGGCGATCGATTAATAGTCACCGGACTCGTCAGCCGAGAAACTGCCCTGGCTTACTTACCAATACTCGACATTTTTGCCATTCCTTCGCTGCATGACGGATGCCCCAATGCCATGTTAGAGGCAATGTTAGCAGGAAAGGCGATCGTGGGTACGAAGGTAGATGCGATCGGTGACATTCTGGAAAATGAGGTGGATTCACTATTAGTAAATCCAGCATCTGCTGAAGAATTAGCAATCGCTTTGCAGCAATTTGCTCTGCAACCAGAATTGAGACAAAAACTGGGTTTAGCTGCTCGAAAAAAGGTGATGGAACAACTCACTCCTGCTGTCGAACAAGCTAATTGGCAAATCGTTTATCAGCAAGTATTAGAATCCTCCAAGCCGATTGTTGTAGCCGCGAATAGCATTAGCCCAAAGCTGGCTGTTGCTAACAGTATTTAATAGACATCTCCCATAATTGTGGAACAGGCATCTTGCCTGTTCTTGAAAGATACTCGGCGATTGAAATCGCGTCTACACAAACAAAGTCCGCCTTCGCGGACTGAAGAAAATACGAACTAATCAGAGAATAGGAGTTACCGTCATGATGTTACCAAAAGTTACTATCGTCGTCTCACCCCGCGAACGTTTTAGTTACAGTCGCGAGTCCTTAGAAAGCCTGTACGAACACACAGAAACACCCTTTGACCTGATATATGTTGATGGGAATTCTCCCGCTCCAATTCAGCAATATCTGGAACTCCAGGCAAAAGAAAAAGGTTTTCAACTGTTGCGAACAGAAACTTACTTGGCACCAAATCAAGCTAGAAATCTGGCTTTAGATTTAGTAAAAACTGAATATGTTTTATTCATAGACAACGACGTTGTTGTGACTCCTGGCTGGCTCGATCGCCTTTTGGAATGCGCCACCGAAACCAAATCTGTTGTCGTATGTCCCCTTACCTGCATCGGTAATCCATTGCATGAAACTATCCATTTAGCAGGCGGAGAGGCACGAATTGTTCTGGAACAAAAACCAGGCAAAACTAAAGTTAAACGGAAGGTTCATGAAAAGCATCATTTTGTGAATCGTCCAGTAGCTGAAGTGCTCGAACAGCTTCATAGAAATCAGTGTGAATTTGCAGAATTTCACTGTATGTTAGTCCGCACCGAAATTTTCCTCCGCACTGGAAAACTAGATGAAGCGCTGCTAAGTACACGAGAACATATTGATTTCTGCATGAGCGTGACAAACACTGGCGGCACTATTTATTGCGAACCTGCATCGGTAGTGACCTATGTTCCAGGCCCATTACAATGGTCGGATATGACCTTTTTTATGCTACGCTGGAGCGATGCTTGGGAAGTAGCAAGTTTAGAGCATTTCCGCACAAAATGGGAACTGACTGAAGACAAGTATTTCAAAAAGCGTTACAGCCGTTTGGGACAACGCCGTCATCAGGCAATTGTGCGACCATTTGTGAAAAAGATTGCTTTCGGAAATCGTAATCCATTCTTAGAAAAGATTCTGATTTCTGTCGATCGCATTATCAACCGCTATGTCACTTCTAGATTCGATCGCGCGGGCGATCGCAAAGTGGAAGTTAAGGTATTAAAACCGGAGTCGTCGCAGGTTTTGGAAACAGTATCTTCTAGTTGATAAACCCGGAGATCCCCCCTAACCCCCCTTAATAAGGGGGGGGGACAAGATGAGAGGAGTTAACTCAAAGTCCCCCTTCTTAAGGGGGATTTAGGGGGATCTCCGGGGATTTAAACGGTCACAAACAGACTAAATTCCACACATAAAAGCATCTATCATAGGAATTAAAAAATTGCACAATCCATATTTTCAAGGAATATAAAATGCCGGAAACTAAAAGTATTAAAGAAACCGTACCCGGGCTGGGACGAATTATCCAAAAATTCTGGCCACAGATTCGTAGTCAAAAGGTTTTACTTGTAGTCTCATTTCTAGCACTAATCGCTGAAACGGCTTTCCGATTACTAGAACCTTGGCCTCTGAAAGTAATTTTTGACTACATTCTATTATCGGGATTTGAAACCGCTTCTCAAACCTTTCCAATTATCAAAGATCTCAGCACAATTGAGTTGTTAACAGTGTTGTCTGTGGCAATTGTGGCGATCGCAGCTTTGCGGGCAGGTTGCGCTTACATAAGTACGATCGGCATGGCATTAGCTGCAACGCACATTATGACCGAAATTCGGGGGACTCTTTACAGTCACTTGCAGCGGCTTTCCCTGGCATTTCACAATAAAGCTAAAAGTGGCGATTTAATTACCCGCGTTACCTACGATGTCGAGCGCATCCGCGAAGCTACTGTCACCGCAGCATTGCCCTTATTTACTAACGTTTTTACCCTGACAGGAATGCTGGGGGTGATGCTGTGGATGAATTGGGAATTGGCAATAATTGCGATCGCCGTTTTCCCGCTATTTATCCTCGTTTCCGCTCACCTTTCCAAGCAGATTCAAAAAGTAGCCCGCAAGCAGCGCAAGCGCGAGGGAGCGATGGCTGCCACCGCCGCCGAAGCAATGGGTGCGATTAAAGTAGTGCAAGCTCTTTCGCTCCAAGGAATGTTAGAGAGTTCATTTAATAAAGACAACCAAAAAAGCTTGCAAGAAGGAGCCGAATCGCAAAAACTGGCAGCGGGATTGGAGCGAACTGTAGAGATGTTGGTCGCAGTTGCAACGGCTCTGATTCTGTGGCGCGGCGTGCAATTAGTGCTGCACAAAACGGTGTCGCCTGGGGAACTATTAGTATTTATCAACTACCTCAAAACCGCTTTTAAACCGATGCGGCAGTTGGCAAAATATACCGCCCAAATTTCTAAAGCTACGGCTTCTGGCGAGCGGATTATTGACCTCCTCGATACCGTACCCGAAATTCGCGATTTGCGGGGTGCAAGGACAGCGCCGCGTTTCCAAGGTGCAGTGGAATTTAAAAATGTCATGTTTGCTTACGAAGCCGAAAACGTGATTTTGCAAAACATGAGTTTTCAAGTAAAAGCCGGCGAGCAAATTGCTTTAGTCGGGCCTTCTGGGGGCGGTAAATCGAGTTTAGTTAGTCTGTTGCTGCGCCTGTACGATCCTGTAGAAGGTGCGATTTTAATTGACGGACACGACTTGCGCGAATACAAAGTCGATTCGCTGCGAAAACAGATTAGTATCGTGCTGCAAGAAAGCGTTTTGTTTGCTGTCAGCGTCAGAGATAATATTGCTTACGGGTGTTTGAATGCAACTGATGCTGAAGTCGAAGCGGCCGCCCGTTTAGCCAACGCTCACGATTTTATCGAGGCATTACCTCAGGGCTACGATACTGTTTTAGGAGAACGAGGATCGACGCTTTCGGGCGGACAAAGGCAGCGAATTGCGATCGCCCGCGCTGCTGTGCGCCAATCTCCGATCGTCATTTTAGACGAACCGACAACTGGTTTAGACCAAGAAAACGAACGTGCTGTCAGCGAAGCTTTAGAAAGGCTGACTCAAAATAGCACCACATTTTGGATTACTCACAATCTAAAAGCAGCCGAACAAGCTGACACAATTCTGTATATTGAAAGCGGCAGAGTTTTGGAACAGGGCACTCATTCTGAACTCATAAATTTAGGTGCAAAATATGCAGCGATGTATGCAGTGCAATCTGCGATCGGCAATGATTTGCCTGACGAAGCTGACTCCTTTGCTATTTCCCGTTAAGGCGGCAAATGTAAATTTTTGATATTAAATTATTGGAGATTATTGCAATAATTGTAGGGTGCGTCGCCATCAAGTATCCCAAACCTCAATCAACTATCTCGCAGCGACGCACCTTACATTTGACAGCAAACAGCAAATATTTGACAGGGATTGTCCGCTGTTACGAATGCCATAGATGTTGGACTGTTCAATTTTTTAGATTTCTCATGTTTCCAATATTTTCCTTAGTTTTTCTAATTGCTTTAGCCGCAGCAACTCCTGTTTTTGCCAGCGACTCGGCTGAAATCGATCGCCAATTAACGTCCCCAGTTAATAGCGAAGAATCTAGCGATCCAATTGAAAGCAATCTCGAAATTATTTTTGACAATAATGGAACTAAAAATCAAGTTGCAGCGTCAGTAAATCAGATGCCTGAAAATTCCCAAATTTTGTCAATTCCGGCGGTAGCAACTACATCGGAATCGACGGTTGAAACCGCACAAATAGAATCGGCGGTTGAAACCGCATCTACACAAACGAAGTCCACCTTCGTGGACTTAGAAATGAAGGAGGTGGAAAAAGATGAATCTTTAGCAAACATCACCTCCGTATCCGAATTATCCGATGTCAAACCTACCGATTGGGCATTTGCTGCTCTCAAATCCTTGGTAGAACGTTACGGGTTAATTGCCGGATATCCCGACGGGACTTTTCGCGGCAATCGCGCTTTAACTCGCTACGAATTTGCCGCTGCTTTGAATGCAACTCTCGATCGCCTAAACAAGCAAATTGGGGCAAATACTGCTAATTTCATCAGTCGCGAAGACTTGGAAATTTTGCGCCGCCTGCAAGCAGAATTTGAGGGAGAGTTGGCAAGTTTGCGGGGCAGAGTCGAAAATTTGTCGCAGCGTTTAGACGCCGTGCAGCAGTTTTCAACTACTACAACATTGGATGGCGAAGCACTTTTAGGAGTGATTGGAGTTGAGGGAAATAAAAAAGCAGATGGTAAAGGCGATGATGTTGACAGCAATCTTACCCTTGGTTATCGAGTCCGGTTGAATTTTGACACGAGTTTTACGGGGAAAGATAGACTCAGAACCCGACTGCAAGCTAACAATATTCCCAAAGTTAGCGATGCTGCGGAAACAGACATGGCAAATCTTAGCTTTCAAGGAGAAAGCAAAAATCAATTTGAACTCAGTCGCTTAGAATATCGGTTTCCAATCAATCGCCAAGCAGTTGTTTATGTCGAAGCTGTCGGCGGCAGTCTCAACGACTATACTGATACTTTGAACCCGTTTTTAAGCGGCAGCAGTCGGGGTGCGGTGTCTCGTTTCGGCCAGCGAAATCCGATTTACCGCCACGGCGAAGGAAGCGGAATCGGAATCAGTTATGCTTTTAGCAAAAGAGTCAGTTTAGATGTTGGATTTGTTGCCGATAAAGTGAACGATCCAGAAATCGGTTTTGGCAAAGCAGCTTATGGCGCGATCGCCCAATTAACCCTCCGACCAACTAATAATATCGGAGTCGGTTTTACCTACGTTCGCTCTTATAATAGCCTGGATACCGGCACCGGGAGCGATCGGGCAAACGACCCCTTTGACGGCGAAAGTGATGCCATTACAGCCAATTCTTTCGGTATTCAATCCACCGTCAAAATCAGCCGCCAGTTGACAGCCGGAGGTTGGGTGGGATATACCCGCGCCAGGGCCCTCGATTTGCGCGATCGACCCCAAGCGAGTATGTTTAACTGGGCCGTCACTTTAGCTTTCCCAGATTTGGGTTCAGAAAATAGTGTAGGAGGTATAGTTATCGGCCAGCAACCTAAAGTAATTAACAGCGATTTCATCGAGGACGATCGACAATATACCGACCCGGACACATCGCTGCATTTAGAAGCATTTTATCGGAGGCAATTTACAGATACTCTAGCAGTAACGCTGGGTTTTTTAGCAATAACAAACCCCGAACACAACAGCAACAACGACCCGATTTACATCGGTACATTGCGAACAACATTTAGTTTTTGATAAATCAACCTTTCCGTTTCCGCATATAGGGTATTGCATTTACATCCGTTACATCCGTTACAAAATCCGTTGCCGAACTTCCTTATTCCTTATTTTTATGAACAACACCACTCGCGTTATTCTCGTCCGTCACGGTCAAAGTATTTACAACGAAAGAGGACTGTATCAAGGCTGCTGCGACGATTCTTTCCTCACCGAAAAAGGTCGCTTAACCGCCTATCAAACAGGAATTTCTTTAAGCAGCATTCCCTTCGATGCCGCCTACAGCAGCCCCCTACAGCGGGCTAGAGAGACAGCCAGCGAGATACTAAGTGCGATCGCAACTATTGCCGACAAGCACCCCGAATTGCACATCAATAACAACTTAAAAGAAATTGACCTGCCCGCCTGGAACGGTTTATCATTCAAATACGTTCGAGAACACCTTGCTGAAGATTACCGCTGTTGGAGAGAACGCCCTCACGAATTTCAGATGGCTGCTGAATTTGACGATAATTCCCCCAGTAACAATTCAGTTCTCACTTTAGTTAAACCGCAAAATTTCCCAGTCCAAAACCTCTACCAACAAGCCCAAAAGTTTTGGGAAGAGATTCTGCCCAAATATGCCGGCAAAACAATCCTGACTGTCACTCACGGAGGTACAATTAAAGCATTGATAAGTACCGCGATCGGGATGAAATGTCAAGACTTTCATACCCTACAGCAGTCAAATTGCGGAGTCAGCATTCTGAGCTTTTCTGGTGCAGAACATCCGGCAACATTAGAAACAATGAATTTGACAAATCACTTAGGCGAAGTTTTGCCCAAACTCAAAGAAGGAAAACAAGGACTTCGTTTGTTGCTAGTACCTGCTGACAGTAAAAATGATATTTATACTGACAATATCGCCAAAAAAATCCAACAAACTGCAATTGATTTTTGCTTGAACAGCGAGGGAGAAAACTCCGCAAAAATGGCTGAAAAATTGATTGAATCGCACCCCAAGCCGACTGTAAAGCTATCGATTTCTACGGAAAGATTTATGCAGACTTGGCATCAAACAATTTCCGGGAGATCGCGCCAAAGCCCGTCTCTTTGCACCGGGTTAGTCGTCGCTGAAATTGGCGAAATTAGGGCTGCATTAAATCAAGTATTAGGATTGCCAATCCAACAGCAATCTCTCAGAATAAAATCCGGGACTATCAATATTTTACACTATCCCGCCTCTGCTGAATATCCTGTACTGCAAGCAATGAATCTCTCAGGTGAAATTAGTTAGCAGAGGCTTCAAATTGTTTCCATTCCCATTCCCCATTCCCCATTACCAATTACCAGCCATGAAAATTTTAGTAACAGGTGCAGCAGGCTTTATCGGCTATCATTTATCCCAAAGATTGCTGGCCGAAGGACAACAAGTTTACGGCATCGACAACTTAAACGACTATTACGATGTCAATCTCAAAAACGCACGCTTAGCTCAACTCCAGCCGCATTCAGACTTTACTTTTGGGCATTTAGATTTGAGCGATCGCACTTTAGTATCCCAACTCTTCCAAAATCACCAATTCGATCGCGTTGTCCACCTCGCAGCCCAAGCCGGAGTCCGCTACTCCCTGCAAAATCCCCACGCTTACGCAGACAGCAACCTCACGGGATTTATCAACATCCTAGAAGGCTGCCGCCACAGCAACATCGAGCATTTAGTTTTTGCTTCTTCCAGTTCCGTTTACGGCAACAATACCAAAGTTCCCTTTGCTGTTAGCGATAACGTCGATCATCCGATTTCCCTTTACGCCGCCACCAAAAAAGCCAACGAATTGATGGCACATTCCTATAGCCATTTGTACAACTTGCCAATGACAGGATTGCGCTTTTTTACAGTATATGGTGCTTGGGGACGACCGGATATGGCCTATTTCAAGTTCGTAAAGGCGATCGCCGAAAACAAACCCATCGATGTTTACAACTTCGGCAAAATGCAGCGCGACTTCACATACATTGACGATGTAATTGAAGGTGTAGTGCGAGTCATGGAAAAACCGCCTCAATCCAATTCCGAAACATCAACTGCTGTTCCTTACAAGATTTACAACATTGGCAACAATTCCCCTGTAGAATTGCTGACTTTTATCGAAGTTATTGAAGCAGAAATGGGTAAAAAAGCCGTTAAGAATTTGTTGCCGATGCAGCCCGGTGACGTACCGTCTACCTATGCAGATGTAGATGATTTAATGGCGGATGTAGGTTTTAAGCCCAGTACGCCGATCGAACAAGGAATTCATCAGTTTGTACAGTGGTATCGAGACTATTACGGCGGTGTAGCCCACAACTCCTACAGCCAAGTCGCGGCACAGATAGAAAATATTCCCAGCGGCGATCGCCTCGCCAAAGTTTGAGCGTACCATTGTCAAAATAACAGACTTTCCGGCCTGTTCCACAAAGTTCACCTGAGTTCATCTCAATGAATCCAAATATACTCGTAGGGGCAAAGCATTTCGGCAGTAAATCTCTGATTCTGACTCATAAATTATGTGCCGAAATGCTTCGCCCTGGCCCAAATGAGATGCACCCGTTCATCTCTTGTGGAACAGGCATCTTGCCTGTTCCTAAACAACAAGTAATTGAGAATGGTGCAATATCTAAGATGCAAGCAGAATAGATATCTGACGAGGAGATAAATTGAATTGCCAAAACTATTTTTTATTAAAAAGACGGCAGACGATTTCACCAGGATTGTTTTCTCCAAACGCCAACATAGTTCCGTCTTTCTTAACTGTAGTGCGATCGCGGCAATTGTAGACTTCTAAAGGCTGTTTTTCTCCATCAACACTAAGAATTACTCGGTATTCCCAATAATTTTTGGCACTGCGCTTGATATCGACAATGCAAATCTGGCTTCCCTCATAATTGTGGCATACAGATGCCTCAGCAGGAAGGGAGAACCAGAAAAAAGATATTAATAGCAAGAATAAACAAACATATTTCATGATTCGCGCTCTATTCTTTATCGAGTAATTGTAATTTTGCGATCGCCTTTAGCATAATTCACCTCAAAATGTATAGCAACCCCCGTCTTATGACAGGTTGTTATATTTATAATAAACCATATTTGTAGGGGCGGGTTCACCAAGATTTTCGATCGCAATGAATGATCTCAAAAACCCGCCCCCACCTACGAAAAATAAAAATGTACCGTAAATTTATTGTGGAATGTTCGCATAAAATGTACCGTAAATTTATGATGAAATGTTCACATAAATTATCGCAGGGAGGGGGCGGGTTTTTGAGATGTTTTTAAATTTCCTAGATGGTTGGTGAACCCGCCCCTACAGCATTTTGGGATGTTTTTATGAAACGAACTGCATCTAATTTACCGTGCCGGCGGTAGCTTGAGTTCGATGCCCAATTTTTGACCGACATCGATCGCAGTATTGGCAAAATCAGTCATCCCTGCGATCGGAATTGCGATCGCAGTACCCGCCGCAATCAGCGCAGTCAAGCTCTTCTTTAACCTAGCTTTATTCCATTGATTTTCCGGCTTCTTAATTTCAGCTTCGACATCTTCAATATCAATAATTACCCCTTCGCGGATGTCTTCGGGAAACTGCATCGCGGTTTCGCGCATCGATGAAATTAGTTTGAGAATTTCCGCAGTATTCGCATTATTGATTTCAATGCCGCCAGAGGCTGTTTGTTGCGCGTTGTCTTTCACTTCGTTAGCAAGCGCCATGCTGCCGATTTGTGCGCCAGAAAAGTTGTTATTTTGAGGAGAATTAGTCATTTTTGCTTCTGCTTTATTAATAATTGGTCTACTAACAGCTAGTTTAGCGATATCTACAAGGTCATCATATTCTCTTCCGTATTTTTCATCGCCCCTTTGCCTGATGCGCCGAAGTTCGATCGACTCATACCCATCCAACAACGGCCGCAAATCCCAACTCTTTTTAAGTTTCCCTACCCGCACCTTAGTCTCGCCCATATCCTCCAATCCTAGCAACTCCTCGTAATCCAGCGGCTCGGCATCGGGATAACCGGGAACCGGCACCCATTGACTGACTTCCAGATTCGCAAAAGAATTGTGGATTTTAGTAAAAGTATCGCGAATCATACTCAGAAAAGAACGCCGCGTCGATTCCCGCCCGCTAACAGCAATAAAGATTTTCTCATCTTCCGGGTCAGATTTAATGCGGGCGATATTGTACACCTCAGCGCCTTCGCGGTACTCCAGCATTACCCCCGTGCGCCAGTGGGTGCAGTTGTGGATTTTCTCGTGCATCAAAACGATGAAACGCGACAGAATGCTATCGGGGAGGATGCGGTAGTGATATTGAAATTCCAGGGTTTCGCCTTCGAGTTTGGTGTTTTCCGGTTCTTCTTTCGGCAAAATGCCGGGGATGAGGAAAGTCGGCGCATTGCAATGGTTGATGGGGAAACAGAGTTGAAATTCGCCCATCAACTCGGTGAGACAGTTGTAACGGTGGCTGGGATATTTAGTTGAATCGAGGATGCGGCTGAGGTCGGCGTGGGTGAGAATGCCTTTAGTTTTGACTTTGAGTGCGTCGTCGCTGAGGAGGGCGTAGATGCCTTCAGTCACCCAGTGGGGATTGAGGATGTTGGTGGATTGCAAAATCGGGTGTTCGCGGAAGTTGAGGACAATGCCCAGGTTGTGCAGCAGTCCGATGAGTTGGGTTTGGTCGGTTTCTGCGAGGATGTTTTCGGTGGCGCAGATGGTGGCGTATTCGCTGATGGTGATGAAGTCTTTGTCGAGGTTTTCCAGGCGCTGCTTGACTTGGAACCAGCTTAGCGGCAAAAGGTCATAAACTTCTTTTAGTTGGGAGATTTCGGTGTGGATGGCATTGCGGAGTTCGTCGATACCGGTGCCGCTTTGGCAGGAAGTTTCGATAATGGCTTTGATGTTGGGATATTTATCGCGCAAGGCTTTGCGGTTGATATCGAGGGGTTGTTCGTCGCACTTGTTGCCGATGATGATGACGGGGGAGGCGTCGCCGAAGCTTTCGATCAGTTTCAGCCAGTATTCGAGGCGGTTTTCGTCTTCGCTGGTGCGACAGTTGGAGACGAGGAGGTAGAGGCTGCGTTTGGTGAGGAAAAATTGGTGGGTGGCGTGGTAGATTTCTTGTCCGCCGAAGTCCCAGACGTTGAGTTTGACTGGTTTGGTGTTGACTGTTATTTGCCAGTTTGTGATGTTGAGTCCGTCGGTTTGGGGTTCGTTGGGGTTGTATTGGTTGTGGGTGAGGCGGTTGATGAGGGAGGTTTTGCCGACGCTTCCTTGGCCGACGAGGAGGACTTTGGCTTCGTTGAGGGGGAGGACTTTGCCGCTGCGAAGTTGGCGGAGGTAGTTGAAGATGGCGGCGGGAGTACCGGGGTTTTTGTTGTTGCCAAGAACTTCAGGAGAAATGGGTAGGGGATTGCCACAAAGATCTAGTTTTTCAAGTTTTGGGAGTGTTTCCAAGCATTCGGGAATTTTTTCAATCTGATTACTTCTGAGGTCAACTTCTGTCAGATTGGACAAAGAGGCGATCGCTTCAGGAATTTCTGCGATCTGATTGCCACTGAGGTGAAGCACTGTCAGATTGGATAATTGAGCGATAGCTTCGGAGATTTCTGCGATCTGATTGTTCCAGAGGGAAAGCTTTGTCAGATTAGATAATTGAGCGATAGCTTCGGTGATTTCTGCGATCTGATTGCCACCGATGTTAAGCAGTGTCAGATTAGATAATTGAGCGATAGCTTCCGGGATTTTTGTGATCTGATTGTCACCAAGGTTAAGCTGTGTCAGATTAGATAATTGAGCGATAGCTTCCGGGATTTCTGTGATCTGATTGCTCCAAAGGTGAAGCCCTGTCAGATTAGATAATTGAGCGATCCCCTCTGGGATGGAGGTAATCTGATTGTTAAAGAGGTAAAGCTCTGTCAGATTGGATAATTGAGCGATCGCCACTGGGATGAAGGTAATCTGATTATTACCGAGGTTAAGTTCTGTCAGATTGGATAATTGAGCGATTGCCTCTGGGATGGAGGTAATCTGATTGTGACTGAAGTGAAGTCCTGACAGATTGGATAATTGAGTGATCGCCTCTGGGATGGAGGTAATCTGATTGTTCCAAAGGTAAAGCTCTTTCAGATTCGAGAGTTGCCCGATCGCCTCTGGGATTAAGGTAATCTGATTGTTATTGAGGACAAGGTATGTCAGATTCGAGAGTTGCCCGATCGCCTCTGGGATTAAGGTAATCTGATTGTTACCGAGGTTAAGCTCTGTCAGTTGAGAAAGTTGACCGATCGCATCGGGGATGACCGTAATCTGATTGTTAGATAAGTTAAGTATTTTTAAATTGGTTAATTGAAGAACAACATCAGGAAACTCAGTTAGCTGATTCCCAATCCATTCTTTTTTCTTCTCATCATACTTCCCCAACACCAATGTCTCAAGCTGCGTGCACTTGCCAATCTCCGGCGGCAATTCTTCCAACCCCAACCCCGCCAAATCCAATTCTGTGGAGCCCTCATCAGCGGCTTTGTCGATTAACTGCAACAAGTGCGATCGCGTCATATGTTTTGTCGGTGGTAGTCTTCATTTTATTGTGACAGGATTTTTTGGTTGCTGGGGAGTCGCGCGCACCACAATCTAAGAAACCGGGTTTTTTCCCTTTTCTACGGCTGTCACCAACAATTCTGGCAAAAACCCGGTTTCTGGCCACCCACCATAATCTAAGAAATCGGGTTTTTATGATTTTCTGTGCTATCACCAACAATTCTGGCAAAAACCCGGTTTCTGGCCACCCGCGCGTCAGTCCTCAAGCTATAATTAAGCAGCAATGCAAGCTTACGGATTCTATGTCCACTATTGAACAAATCGAAGCCGCAATCCTCAAACTGCCTCCCGGCGACTATCAAAAACTGGTGCAATGGCTCCTAGATATAGAATATCAACGCTGGAGCGAACAGCTCGAACAAGACATCCTTGGCGGTAAACTCGATACTCTGGCACAAGAAGCATTAGCTGACTTTGAATCAGGGCAATACCGAGTAATCTAATGCACTATACAACTCGCCGTTTTTGGAATTGCTACGCTGCACTGCCAGAAAATGTGCAATCCACCGCCGATCGCGCTTATGAACTCCTCAAAGTCGATCCTAGTCACCCATCTTTACACTTCAAAAAAGTTGGCAAATACTGGTCAGTTCGAGCTGGGCAAAGTCATAGAGCTTTGGGTACAGAAATCAAGCAAGGAATTCTCTGGTTCTGGATTGGTACTCACGCAGAATATGACAACTTAATCAATTAGTAAAAGTTTTGTATGCGAGTAAGTAGGTAGGCGGGAAAAAACCAATCTATGTAACAAAATATTAAGTTACCTAATTGGAGTTAAACTTAAGACGTTGCGTGGTGTAATTTCCCTTTTGTCCTCTAGCTTCTACTCCATGAATTAC